>NZ_VCBQ01000010.1:0-75948 GCF_006386455.1 Paracoccus sp. FO-3
CCCATGCGGCGGCGGCGCTGCTGGCGCGGGCCTTTCGCATCGAGGGCGCATGAGCGGCGGGCTGGACTGGCCGGGGCTGATGCGCATGGGCCTGGGCCCGGCGCGGCTGGGCGGGCTGGGGCTGACGCCGGCCGAGTTCTGGGCGCTGACCCCGGCCGAGCTGGCGTTGATGCTGGGCGTCGAGGCGCGGGGCGCGGCGATGACGCGCGACCGGCTGGCCGAGCTGGTCGCGCGCTATCCCGACCGGCCCGCCGGTTAGCATGAGGGAAAAGGAGGCGCCGTCATGGCGAACAAGGACGGATTGGACCGGCTGGACGAGGACGGTCCCGCGCTGGGCCGGGGGCTGGAGCAGAGCGCGCGGCTGGCGGCGGAGTTCGACGCCGAACTGGCGCGGCTGCGGGCCTCGATGGTCCATACCAACCGCGAGGTGGGCACGCTGACATCGGGCATCGGCAACGGGCTGCGCCGGGCGTTCTCGGGGCTGGCCTTCGACGGCATGAAGCTGTCGGACGCGCTGAAGGGCATCGCGCGCAGCATGGCCGACAGCGCATTCGCCGTGGCGATGAAGCCGATCGAGCAGGCGCTGGCCGGGGCGATCGCGCAGGGGGTGAACGGCATGGTCTCGGCGGCGCTGCCCTTTGCGGATGGCGCCGCCTTCGCGCAGGGGCGGGTGATGCCCTTTGCCAAGGGGGGCGTGGTGAGCCAGCCGACCTATTTCCCGATGCGCGGCGCGACCGGGCTGATGGGCGAGGCCGGGGCCGAGGCGATCATGCCCTTGCGCCGCGGCGCGGACGGGCGGCTGGGGGTCGCGGCCCAGGGCGGGGGGCGGCCGGTCAGCGTGACCTTCAACGTCTCGACCCCCGACGTGGCGGGGTTCCAGCGCAGCCAGAGCCAGATCGCCGCCCAGATGGGCCGGCTGCTGGCGCGCGGGGAAAGGAACGGGTGAGCCATGGCATTTCACGAGATCAGGTTCCCGGCGAACCTGTCCTTCGGCTCGGTCGGGGGGCCGGAGCGGCGGACGGAAATCGTCGCGCTGACCAACGGCCACGAGGAGCGGCGCACGCCCTGGGCGCATTCGCGGCGGCGCTATGACGCCGGGCTGGGCTTGCGCTCGCTGGACGATGTGGCGGCGCTGATCGCCTTTTTCGAGGCGCGGGCCGGGCAGATGCACGGGTTTCGCTGGAAGGATTGGGCCGATTGCAAGTCCTGCGCGCCAAGCTCGGCGGTGAGCTTCCAGGACCAGGAGATCGGCATGGGCGACGGGATGCGGCGCGAGTTTGCGCTGCGCAAGGCCTATGCCTCGGGTCCGGCGCGCTATTGGCGGCCGGTGGCGAAGCCGGTCCAGGGCACGGTGCTGGCCGGGGCCGGGAATGTCGAGCTGCGCGCCGGGGTGGATTTCGCGGTGGACTGGGCGACGGGCGTGGTCAGTTTCGCCGCGCCGCCCGAGCCGGGGGCCGTGGTCACGGCGGGGTTCGAGTTCGACGTGCCGGTGCGCTTCGACACCGACCGGATCGCGGTCTCGGTCGCGTCCTTCCAGGCGGGCGACCTGCCGCAGGTGCCGGTGGTGGAGGTGCGGGCATGACCGAGACGATTGCGCGGGCCTGGGCGGTCGCGCGGCGCGACGGGCTGGTGCTGGGCTTTACCGACCACGACCTGGCGCTGTCCTTCGACGGCGTGACCTTCCGGCCCGACAGCGGGCTGAGCGCGCGGGCGCTGGTGCAGGGCCTTGGCCTGTCGGTGGACAACAGCGAGGCGGTGGGGGCGCTGTCGGACAGCGCCATCACCGAGCGCGACCTGATGGCCGGGCGCTGGGACGGCGCCGATGTGCGCCTGTGGGAGGTGGACTGGACCGACAGCGCGAACCGCCGGCTGGTCTTTCGCGGCCATCTGGGCGAGGTGGTGCGCAGCGGCGCGGCGTTCCGCGCCGAGCTGCGCGGCCTGTCCGAGCCGCTGAACCGGGCGCAGGGGCGGGTCTATCATCCGCGCTGCTCGGCCATGCTGGGGGACGGGCAGTGCCGGTTCGACCTGGCGCGAGCCGGCTATTCGGCCGAGGGCGTGGTCGAGGCCGAGGACGAGGGCCGGCTGGCGCTGTCGGGCATCGCGGGCCATGACGGCGGCTGGTTCGAGCATGGCCGGCTGGTCGTGCTGACCGGCGCGGCCGAGGGGCTGTCGGGCCTGGTCAAGGCGGATGCCGCCCTGCCCGGCGCGCGGCGCGAGGTCGAGTTGTGGACCGCGCTGGGTATCCGGCCCGCCGCGGGCGACCGGGTGCGGCTGGAGGCGGGTTGCGACAAGCGGGCCGAGACCTGCCGGATGAAGTTCCTGAACTACCTGAACTTTCGCGGCTTTCCGCACCTGCCGCCCGAGGACTGGCTGATCGCGCCCAAGGTGAACCGATGAGCGCGGCCGTCGTTCGGGCGGCGCGGGCCTGGATCGGCACGCCCTATGTGCATCAGGGCTCGGTCAAGGGGGCGGGGACGGATTGCCTGGGGCTGGTGCGGGGGGTGTGGCGCGAATTGTGCGGCGCCGAGCCCGAGGCCATGCCGGCCTATACGCCCGACTGGGGCGAGGTCGGCGGGGCCGAGCTGCTGCTGGGCGGGGCCGGGCGGCTGCTGCGGCCCGCGCCCGACGAGCGGCCGGGCGACGTGCTGGTCTTTCGCATGCGGGCCGGGGCGCCGGCCAAGCATATGGGAATAGTGGCGGACATCGGCGAGCGGGCCAGCTTCGTGCATGCCTATGACCGGCATGGCGTGGTGGAAAGCCCGCTGTCGGCGCCGTGGCGGGCGCGGATCGCCGGGCGGTTCCGGTTTCCGCCGCTATAGGGAAAAGGGAAAGCAATGGCGACGATTCTGCTGGCGGCGGTGGGTGCCTCGCTGGGTGCGGGCTTTGGCGGCACGGTTCTGGGGCTTTCGGGCGCCGTCATCGGCCGGGCGGTGGGCGCAAGCCTGGGCCGGATGATCGACCAGCGCCTGCTGGGCGGCGGCTCGAAGGCGGTCGAGACCGGCCGCGTGGACCGGATGCGCATCCAGACCGCGGGCGAGGGCACGCCGATCGCGCGCATCTGGGGGCAGATGCGGGTGCCGGGCCATGCGATCTGGGCCGGCCCGCTGGTCGAGACCCGGCGCAGCCATGGCGGCGGCAAGGGCTCGGGCCCGCGCGTGACCGAGATCGGCTATCGGGCAAGCCTGGCGCTGGCGCTGTGCGAGGGGCCGATCCTGGGGGTCGGGCGCATCTGGGCGGATGGCGAGGAGGTCTCGGCCGATGCGCTGAACATGCGGGTTTACCTGGGCGACGAAGAGCAGCTGCCCGACCCGGCCATTGCGGCCGAGGAGGGCGAGGCGGCCCCGGCCTATCGCGGCCTGGCCTATGTCGTGCTGGAGGATCTGGCGCTGGAGACCTGGGGCAACCGGGTGCCGCAGCTGTCCTTCGAGGTGGTGCGGGCGGCCAGGCAGGGGCGGGGCCTGTCGCGCGAGGTGCGGGCGGTGGCCATGATCCCCGGCACCGGCGAATATGCGCTGGCGACGACGCCGGTCCGCTATGACATGGGCCTGGGCGAGATGCAGGTCGCCAACCACAACAGCGCGCTGGGGGCGACGGACTTCCTGGCCTCGATGGCGACCCTGGGGCGGGAACTGCCGCGTGTCGGCTCGGTCTCGCTGGTGGTGTCCTGGTTCGGCGACGATCTGCGGGCCGGCGAATGCACGGTTCGGCCCAAGGTCGAGGATCTGTCGCGCGATGGCCAGGGGATGGCCTGGCGGGCCGGCGGCATCGGGCGCGATGAGGCGCAGGCGGTGGCGCGGGTGGACGGGCGGCCGATCTATGGCGGCACGCCCGCCGACGGCTCGGTCGTCGAGGCGCTGCGGGCGATCGGCGAAAGCGGGCGCAAGGCGGTGTTCTATCCCTTCATCCTGATGGAGCAGCTGGCGGGGAACGGCCGGCCCGATCCCTGGAGCGGGGCCTCGGACCAGCCGGTCATGCCCTGGCGCGGGCGCATCACCGCCAGCGTCGCGCCGGGGCGCGAGGGCAGTCCCGTGGGCACCGCCGAGGCCGCCGAGGAGGTGGCGCGGTTCTTCGGCACGGCCGAGGCCGGGGATTTCACCCGCGACGGTTCGGTGATCGGTTACGACGGGCCGGCCGAGTGGTCCTATCGCCGGTTCATCCTGCATTACGCGCATCTTTGCGCGGCCGCGGGCGGGATCGACGCCTTCCTGATCGGGTCCGAGATGGTCGGGCTGACGACGATCATGGCGGCCGGGCATTCCTTTCCGGCCGTGCAGGAGTTGCGGCGGCTGGCGGCGGATGTGCGCGGTATCCTGGGCGAGGGGGTCAAGGTCGGCTATGCCGCCGACTGGTCGGAATATTTCGGCCATCATCCCGGCAACGGCGACGTGCATTTCCACCTGGATCCGCTTTGGGCCGACGAGAACATCGACTTCATCGGCATCGACAATTACATGCCGCTGTCGGACTGGCGCGAGGGCGAGGATCACCTGGACGCCCGTCACGGGCGGATCGATGATCCGGCCTATCTGCTGGCCAATGTCGCCGGCGGCGAGGGCTACGACTGGTATTACGCCAGCGATGCCGACCGGCAGGCGCAGCGACGCACGGCAATTCATGACGGCCCGCATCACGAGCATTGGATCTGGCGCTACAAGGACATCCGCGGCTGGTGGCAGAACGCGCATCACGACCGCATCGGCGGGGTGCGGCGGGCGCAGCCCTCGGCCTGGGTGCCGGGCAGCAAGCCGGTGTGGTTCACGGAGATGGGCTGCGCCGCGCTGGACAAGGGCACGAACCAGCCCAACAAGTTCCTGGATGCGATGAGTTCGGAATCCATGCTGCCGTATTTCTCGGACGGGCGGCGGGACGACCTGGTGCAGGCGGCCTATGTGCGGGCGATGACCGGGTTCTGGGGCGATCCGGCGAACAATCCGGCGCGGGCGGCGTTCGGGCGGACCGGGGCGGGGCGGATGGTGGACATGGCGCGCGCGCATGTCTGGTGCTGGGACGCGCGGCCCTATCCGGCGTTCCCGGCGCGCCTGGACCTGTGGTCGGACGGCCCGGCATGGGAGCGCGGGCACTGGCTCAACGGTCGCGCCGGCGCGGTGCCGCTGGCCGATGTGGTGGCCGAGATCTGCCGCGAGGCGGGGGTGCGGGCATTCGACGCCGAGGCGCTGCGCGGGCTGGTGCGCGGCTATGCGCTGTCGGGGGCCGAGACGGGGCGGGCGGCGCTGCAACCGCTGATGCTGGCGCATGGGTTCGACGCGGTCGAGCGCGACGGCGTCCTGCGCTTTGTCATGCGCGGCGCGCGGGTCGATGCCGAGCTGGGGCCGGAGGACATGGCGCTGGCCGAGGAGGTCGCGGCCGTCGAGGTTTCGCGCGCCGCCGATGCCGAGATGGTGGGCCGCATCCGGCTGACCCATGTCGAGGCGGGCGGCGATTATGCCGCGCGCACGGCCGAGACGGTGATGCCGGGGGCCGAGTTCCTGGCGGTCTCGGACAGCGAGCTGGCGATGGCGCTGACCCGCGGCGAGGGGCGGGCGCTGGCGGAACGCTGGCTGTCGGAGGCGGCGGTGGCGCGGGACGCGGTGCGCTTTGCCCTGCCGCCCTCGCTGGGGCATCTGGGGCCGGGGGACGTGGTGCGGCTGGCCGAGGGGTCGGCCGAGGCCAAGCGCTGGCGCATCGACCGCATCGAGCGCGCGGGCGCGATCACGGTGGACGCGGTGCGGGTCGAGCCGGGGGTCTATCGCCCGGCCCGCGTGGTCGAGGGCGAGGCGGCGCTGCGCCCCTTCGTGCCGCCGATCCCGGTCTGGCCGGTGTTCCTGGACTTGCCGCTGCTGCGCGGCGACGAGGTGGCGCATGCGCCGCATCTGGCGGTGACGGCGACGCCCTGGCCGGGGGCGGCGGCGGCCTGGGTCTCGACCGAGGAGGCGGGGGGCTATGCGCTGAACGCGACGCTGGCCGAGCCTTCGGTCATGGGGGTGACGGAAGGGCCGCTTTCGGCGGCGCGGCCGGGGGTCTGGGACCGCGGGCCGGCGCTGCGGCTGCGGGTCAAGGGCGGCAACCTGCGCTCGGCCGGGGTCGAGGCGCTGCTGGCGGGCGCGAACCTGCTGGCGATCGGCGACGGCTCGGCCGAGGGCTGGGAGCTTTTGCAATTCGCCGAGGCGCGGCTGGTTTCGGCCGGGCTATGGGAGATCTCGATGCGGCTGCGCGGGCAGGCGGGGACGGATGCCTTCATGCCGGCGGTCTGGCCGGCGGGCAGCGTGGCGGTGCTGCTGGACGGGGCGGCGGCGCAGGTGGAGCTGGCGCCCTCGGCCCGCAACCAGCTGCGGCATTGGCGCATCGGGCCGGCCACGCGCAGCCCGGACGACCCCAGCTATCGCCACGTCGCCGCGGCGTTCCGCGGCGCCGGGCTGCGGCCGCTGTCGCCCTGCCACCTGGAGGTCCGCGGCCGGGTCGTGACCTGGGTGCGGCGCACGCGGATACAGGGCGACGGCTGGGACGGGCCGGACGTGCCGCTGGGCGAGGCGCAGGAGCGTTACGCCGCCCGGCTGGTCCGGGACGGGCAGGTGCTGGCCGAGGCCGTGCTGGCCGAGCCGCGCTGGGCGGTGCCTGAGGGCGTCTGGGCCCAGGCCGCGGCGGGCGGCGGCTTTGCCGTCGAGGTCGCCCAGCTTTCCGACACGTTCGGGGCCGGGCCCCATGCAAGGAGGATGATCCATGTCTGAGAACACGACCGCGAATTGCGCCCTGCCGCTGCTGATGCCGGCGCAGGCGCAGAAACATGTCACGGTGAACGAGGCGCTGATGCGGCTGGACGGGCAGGTGGACCTGGTGCTGCAAAGCCTGACCCGCATCACCCCGCCCGAGACGGTGGTGGACGGGCTGTGCTGGGGCGTGCCGCAGGGCGCGGTCAACGCCTGGGAGGGGCAGGGCGGCAAGATCGCCATCGGCGCGAACGGCGGCTGGGTCTTTGTCGAGCCGGGTTTCGGCCGGCGGGCGCTGGTCGCCGACCAGGGGGTGGTGGCGATCCATGGCGGGGCGGCCTGGGTGCCCGGCGCCATCACCCTGGGCCAGCACGGCTCGGGCCTGCTGGCGCGGCAGCTTGACGAGGATGTGACGCTGGGCGCGGGCGCGTGGTTCGAGACGGCGATGGCCGTGCCGTCCGGCGCGCTGGTCATCGGCGCCACGGCGCGGGTGCTGGAGGCGATCACCGGCAGCGCGACATCCTGGTCGCTGGGCACGGCGGGCAGTTCGGACAGCCTGACGCGATTCGGTCACGGGCTGGGCAAGGCGCAGGGCTCCTGGGCGCGGGGGCTTGCCTCGCCGCCCGTGGTGTTCTGGGAGCCTGCGCCCCTGCGGCTGACGGCCGCGGGCGGGCAGTTCGCCGGCGGCAAGGTGCGCATCGTGCTGCATTGGTGGGAATTGCGGCTGCCGGATTGAGCGGACTTTTCGCGCCCGCCGGTTTCCGCTAGACTCGGCGGGTGAAACTGACGGGCGCCCGTATGAACTTGCAGAAAGACATGATCGAGCCGCTGTCCGACGCGCGCGATGCCCCGCGCGATTCGGTCTGGGGCCGCATCCAGCGCGAGGCGCGGATCGCCGTGCGCGACGAGCCCCTGCTGGGCGCGCTGATCCATGCCGGGCTGCTGCATCATGCCACATTCGAGGCGGCGCTGGCCTATCGCTTTTCGCTGAAGCTCGCCTCGCGCGAGATGAGCGAGCAGATCCTGCGCGAGATCGCCGACGATGCCTTTGCCCGCGCGCCGGAACTGTCGGCGGCGGCGCAGGCGGACCTGCTGGCGGTCTATGACCGCGACCCGGCGACGCACCGGCTGATGCAGCCGATCCTGTTCTTCAAGGGCTACCAGGCGCTGCAAGCCTATCGCATCGGGCATTGGCTGTGGCAGCAGGGCCGCCGCGACATGGCCTATTTCGTGCAGATGCGCTGCTCGGAAGTGTTCGGCGTCGATATTCACCCGGCGGCGAAGATCGGCACGGGCGTGATGATCGACCATGCCCATTCCATCGTCATCGGCGAGACGGCGGTGGTCGGCAACGATGTGTCGATGCTGCATTCGGTGACGCTGGGCGGCACCGGCAAGGAGGATGGCGACCGCCATCCCAAGATCGGCAACGGCGTGATGATCGGCGCCGGCGCCAAGGTGCTGGGCAATATCCGCGTCGGCCATCATTCGCGCATCGCCGCCGGCTCGGTCGTCTTGGCCGAGGTGCCGCCCTGCAAGACCGTGGCCGGGGTGCCGGCGCGGATCGTGGGCGATGCGGGCTGCGCCGACCCGTCGAACACGATGAACCAGCTTCTGGGCCACGAAGACCTGTTCTAGAGCCAGTCGGCGTTGCCGCTGCCGGTCAGCTCGGCCAGCGTGAGGTTTTCGCGTGCGAGCCGTTGGTCGAGGTCGCGCGCGATCCGGGCGGCCAGCGAGAAGCCCTGGTAGACCAGCGCGGAATAGATCTGGACGGCCGAGGCGCCGGCCCGCAGCTTTTGCCATGCCTGCTCGGCCGAGCCGATGCCGCCGACGCCGATCAGCGGCACGCGGCCCTGCGTCTCGCGATAGAGCCGGGCGAGGATGCGGGTGGCGCGGTCGAAGAGCGGCGCGCCGGAGAGGCCGCCGGTTTCCCCGGAATGCGGCGAGGCGAGGCCGTCGCGCGAAAGCGTGGTGTTGGTGGCGATGATCGCATCGACCGGGGCGGCCAGCGCCACGGCGGCGATGTCGGCCAGCGCGGCATCGTCGAGGTCGGGGGCGATCTTGATGAACACCGGCGGGCGGTTCGGCAGCGCGTCGCGCGCCGCCAGCACGCCTTGCAGCAGGGCCGACAACGCCTGGGGGCCCTGGAGGTCGCGCAGCTTCTCGGTATTGGGCGAAGAGACGTTGACGGTCAGGAAATCGGCATGGGCGCCGGCAATGCGCACCACCTGCGCGAAATCGGCGCTGCGGTCGGCGCTGTCCTTGTTCGCGCCGATGTTCAGCCCGACCGGGATGCCCGGCGGGCGCTGGGCGAGCCGGTCGGCGATGGCCTGCGCGCCCTCGTTGTTGAAGCCGAAGCGGTTGATGATCGCGCGGTCCTGGGTCAGGCGGAACAGGCGCGGCCTGGGGTTGCCGGGCTGCGGGCGCGGGGTGGCGGCGCCGACCTCGACGAAGCCGAAGCCCGCGCGCATCAATGCGGGCAGGGCACGGGCGTTCTTGTCGTAGCCGGCCGCCAGACCCACCGGGTTCGGCAGGTCGAGGCCGGCGAGCTGCGTGCGCAGCCGGTCGGAGGTGACGGGCCAGCCCGGCAGCGGCACCAGCCCGAGCCGCAGGGCGAGGATCGAGAGGTCATGCGCGCGTTCGGGGTCCAGGCGATGCAGCGCGGCAAGGCCCAGCCGCTCGATGGGGGTCATGCGAGATCTCCGATGTCGTGGCCGGCGGGGCCGAGGGACAGGGGGCGGCTCCAGATCACGTCGCCCATGCGCAATTCGCGGTAGAGGTGCGGAAAGAGATCGCCGCCGCGCGAGGGTTCCCAGCGCAGCTCGGGCAGGGCGTCGCCGTCCAGCGCCAGCAGGTGCAGCCCGTCCTCGGCCGCGAAATGGCGCGACAGGGTGCCGGGCAGCTGCGCGGCGGTGGAGAGGTGGACATAGCCGTCCGCCAGGTCCACCGGCGCGCCGGCGCTGCGGCCCTGCCGTTGGAATGCCTGGAACTCGGCGGTGCGGAAGATCTTGTAAACCAGCATGGCGGGTTCATGCGTCGCGTGATGCGGGGCGTCAAGCGGCATCGCGTCGCCCCAACGGCTTCGCCAATTGACGCCGCGGCCGGCATCCCGCAATCTGCCGCCCATCCAGACATTCGGGGTGAGAGGGATCGAGATGAAACGCGGGCTCATGGTTTCGGCGGCGATCGTCGCGCTGTCTTCGGGCGCGGCGCAGGCGGGTTATACGCTGCATGTCCTGCATATCAACGATTTCCACAGCCGGATCGAGCCGATCAACGCCTATGACAGCACCTGCGACGCCGAGACCGAGGCGCAGGATGGGTGCTTCGGCGGCGTGGCGCGGCTGGCGACCAAGATCCGCGAGCTGCGCGACGGGCTGAAGGCCGAGGGCCAGAACGTGATCGTGCTGGACGCGGGCGACCAGTACCAGGGCAGCCTGTTCTATACGACCTACAAGGGCAAGGACACGGTCGAGTTCATGAACGCCATCGGCTTCGACGCCATGGCGGTCGGCAATCACGAATTCGACGACGGGCCGCAGGGGCTGCAGATCCTGGCGGAGGGCGCGAAGTTTCCGGTCGTCTCGGGCAACCTGGACCTGTCGCAATCGCCCGAGTTGAAGGACAAGGTCGGCGACGTGCTGGTGCTGGATGTCGGCGGCGAGCAGGTGGGCATCGTCTCGGCCCTGGCGATGGACACGCCCGAGACCGCCTCGCCGGGCGACAAGGTCATCTTCATGGACGACATGGACAGCCTGAAGGCCGACGTCCAGGAACTGACCGAGCAGGGCGTGAACAAGATCATCGCGCTGACCCATTCCGGCTACAGGCGCGACCAGGAATTCGCGGCCGAGGTGGCCGGGATCGACGCGGTCGTCGGCGGGCATAGCCATACGCTGCTGGGCCAGCTCGAAGGTGCCGCCGGTCCCTATCCGACCATGGTCAAGGGCGCGGACGGCACCGAGGTTCCGGTGGCGACCGCCTATGCCTATGGCAAATACCTGGGCCATCTGGTCCTGACCTGGGACGACGAGGGCAAGCTGGTCAAGGCCGAGGGGCAGCCGATCCTGCTGGACGGCTCGGTCGCGCCGGACGAGAAGCTGGCCGCGCGGGTCAAGGAGATGGCCGCGCCCATCGAGCAACTCAAGCAGAAGCGCGTGGCCGAGATCGCGGCGCCGATCGACGGCAGCCGGGAAACTTGCCGGGCGCGGGAATGCGAGATGGGCAGCCTGGTCGCCGACGCCATGCTGGCACGCGTCAAGGACCAGGGCATCACCATCGCGATCCAGAACGGCGGGGGCTTGCGCGCCTCGATCGCCGCGGGGGTGGTGACGATGGGAGACGTGCTGTCGGTCCTGCCCTTCCAGAACACGCTGTCCACGTTCCAGCTGAAGGGCGCGGACGTGGTCGCGGGGCTGGAAAACGGCGCGAGCCAGATCGAGGAGGGCGCCGGGCGCTTTGCCCAGGTCGCCGGGCTGAAATACACGCTGGATCCCTCGGCCCCGGCGGGCAGCCGGATCAGCGACGTGCAGGTGCGCGACGGCTCGGACTGGGTGCCGATCGATCCCGAGGCGGTCTATGGCGTGGTCTCGCAGAATTACATGCGCGCGGGCGGCGACGGCTACAGGGTCTTTGCCGAGAACGCGATGAACGCCTATGACTTCGGGCCGGATCTGGCGGATGTGCTGGCCGAATACCTGGCCAAGCAGGGGCCGGGCTTCGTGGCGCGGGTGGATGGCCGCATCACCGTGAAATGACAGGAACGCAAAGGGGCCGGGCATAAGCCCGGCCCTTTTTTGCGTTCGGGGGTCATCAGGACTTGGCTTCGTCGCCATCCGCCAGCGGCAGGGCTTCGCGCAGGAAGCGTTCGAAATCGTCCAGGTCCACCGGCTCGAACTGGCCGAAGCCCTGCATCCAGACCGAGGCGTTGCGCAGCCCGTCGGGTTCCAGCTTGCACCAGATGATGCGCCCGCGCCTTTCCTGCCGGATCAGTCCCGCGGCCGCCAGCACGGCGAGATGCTTGGAGATCGCCGCCAGGCTGACCTGGAAGGGCGCCGCCACATCCGTCACCGCCATGTCGTCTTCCAGCAGCATGCCAAGGATCGCCCGCCGGGTCGGATCGGCGAGGGCGGAGAAAATGGCGTCGAGGCTGGGTTGCTGTGCGGGCATCGGCTTTGCTTAACTTGCCGGTTGAATATGGAGCGGATGGCCACCGGACCGCAAGGCCGGGTTTCCGCGATGGGCGGCTTTCGCGGAAGCTTTGTTTTTCAATAGGTTGCAATTTCCGGGGCCTTGCTTGACTCGGGGGGCGCGAGTCCCTATCACCGCGCCAACCGATAACGGGGGTGTGAGCCGTGGCCGAGGACGACCATGACGCCGCGCGATCCCGAGACGCGGAGCGGCTGCGCGCGCTGGAGGCCCGGCTGGGTAAGAAGGCGGCGGACAAGCCGGCCTCGCGCGGGGAAGAGCATTTCAGCCAGGCCAACATGGCCTGGCGCATGGTGACCGAGCTGGTGGCGGGATTGGCCCTGGGCTTCGGGATCGGATACGGGCTGGACTATCTGACCGGCCTGCAGCCGGTCTTCATGGTGGTCTTCGTGCTGCTGGGACTGGCGGCCGGCATCAGGACCATGATGCGGACCGCGAACGAGATAGGCAAGACACCGGGACGTCCCGGCGACGACAAGGGTGAATGACGATGGCAGAAGAAGAAGCAGGTGGTCTGGTTTTCCATCCGATGGACCAGTTCGTCGTCAAACCGCTGTTTGGCGAAGGGCCGGTGAACTGGTACACGCCGACCAATGCGACGCTGTGGATGGCGCTGGCGGCGCTGGCGATCACCGCGCTTCTGGTCTTTGGCACCCGCGGCCGGGCCATCGTGCCGAACCGCGTCCAGTCCATCGCCGAGCTGCTTTACGGCATGGTCCACAAGATGGTCGAGGACGTGACCGGCAAGGACGGGCTGAAATACTTCCCCTATGTGATGACGCTGTTCTGCTTCATCCTGTTCGCGAACTTCCTGGGCCTGCTGCCGAAAAGCTTTTCGCCGACCTCGCATATCGCCGTGACGGCGGTGCTGGCGGTGCTGGTCTTTGTCGGCGTGACCGTGCTGGGCTTCGTCAAGAACGGCGCGCATTTCCTGGGCCTGTTCTGGGTCAGCTCGGCGCCCCTGGCGCTGCGCCCGGTGCTGGCTGTGATCGAGCTGATCTCGTATTTCGTGCGGCCGGTCAGCCATTCCATCCGACTTGCCGGCAACATCATGGCCGGCCACGCGGTGATCAAGGTCTTTGCCGCCTTCGCCGCCATTGCCGCCATCGCGCCGGTTTCGGTCGTCGCCATCACCGCCATGTATGGGCTCGAGGTGCTGGTGGCGCTGATCCAGGCCTATGTCTTCACCATCCTGACCTGCGTCTACCTGAAGGACGCGCTGCATCCGGCGCACTGAGCCGGGCAGCCAAGGTCTGAAACGAAAACCCTTTCCAAAAGCCTCAAGGAGCATGAACATGGAAAATCTGGGTCAACTGGGACAGTATCTCGGCGCCGGTCTGGCTTGCGTCGGCATGGCGGGCGCCGCCATGGGGGTGGGCAATGTCGCCGGCAACTACCTGGCGGGCGCGCTGCGCAACCCGTCGGCCGCTGCCTCGCAGACCGCCACGCTGTTCATCGGCATGGCCTTTGCGGAAGCCCTGGGCATCTTCTCGTTCCTGGTCGCGCTGCTGCTGCTGTTCGCAGTCTGATCCTTTTGCCATCCTTGCGGTTGGGTGGGGGCGTCACGCGCCCACCCGATTGTGAAACGACCGGCATGGGGTAGGATATGTTCAGCCTGTTGCAACAGACCGCGCCCGTCGTGGTCGAAGAATCTGAAACGGTGATCATCACCGAATCCGCCGAAGCGGCGGGTCATGGCGCCGATGCGGCCCATGCCGTGGCCGCGGCGGATGCAGCCCATGGCGCGGCTGGCCATGCCGCCAGCGCCCCCGGCATGCCGCAACTGGATTTCACCACCTTCGGCAACCAGATCTTCTGGCTGCTGGTCATCCTGGCGGTGATCTACTGGGTTCTGTCGCGGATCGCGCTGCCGCGCATCGGCGGCGTCATCTCGGACCGCCAGGGCGCCATCACCGGCGACCTGATGGCTGCCGAGGAATTCAAGCAGAAGGCCAAGGAGGCCGAGGCCGCCTATGACAAGGCGCTGGCCGACGCCCGCGCCGAGGCCGGCAAGATCGTGGCCGCCAACAAGGCCGAGATCCAGAAGGAACTGGACGCCGCCATCGCCCATGCCGATGCGGAAATCGCCGCGCGCGCGGCGGAATCCGAAAAGCGCATCGGCGAGATCCGCGCCTCGGCCATCGAGGACGCGCGCAATGTCGCCCGCGAGGTGACTGCGGCCTTGGTGGAGAATTTCGGCGGCAAGGTTGACCAGGGTCTGGTCGATGCGGCGGTCGACCAGCGACTGAAGGGGGCGCTGCAATGAAACGTCTGAGCGTTCTCTTTGCCCTGATGGCAAGCCCGGCGCTTGCGGCTTCGGGCCCGTTCTTCTCGCTGCGCAATACCGACTTCATCGTCACGCTGGCCTTCCTGCTGTTCGTCGGCATCCTGGTCTGGTTCCGCGTGCCGCAGATCGTCGGCGGCTTGCTGGACAAGCGTGCCGAGGGCATCCGCAACGACCTGGCCGAAGCCCGCCGCCTGCGCGAGGAAGCGCAGGAGATCTATGCGAGCTACGAGCGCCGCCAGCGCGAGGTCAAGGGCCAGGCGGACGAGATCGTCGCCAATGCCAAGCGCGAGGCGGTTTCGGAAGCCGAAAAGGCCAAGAAGGCGCTGCAACTGTCGATCGAGCGCCGGCTGAAGGCCGCCGAGGAACAGATCGCCAGCGCCGAGGCCGATGCCGTGCGCGCCGTGCGCGACCGGGCTATCCAGACGGCGATCGGTGCCGCGACCGAGATCCTGGGCAAGCAGGCCAGCCCGGCCGAGCGCAGCGCCGGCATCGACCAGGCCATCGAGGAAGTGGGCCGGCGGCTGAACTGAGGCTGCGGAATCGAACGAGAGGGGTGCGGCCAAGCATCCCCATGGGACAGTGACCGGACCCCCGAGGCGGAGACGCTTCGGGGGTTTTTCCTTTTCCGCCCATCGAGGGCGCAAAAGCAAAGGGCCGGCCGCCTTTCGGCTGCCGGCCCGCGCCTGGCGTCCCTGCCGCGATCAGCGGGTCGGGATGATCAGGATCTCCACGCGGCGGTTCTGCGCCCGGCCGGCAGCGGTGTCGTTCGAGGCGACCGGCTGGGTCGCGCCGCGGCCCATGGTGGTGAGGCGCGATTGCGACACGCCGCCGGCGCCCAGGATGCCCGCGACCGAACGCGCCCGGCGCTCGGACAGATCCTGGTTGTAGGCGGCCGAGCCGGTGCTGTCGGTATGGCCGACGATCTGGATACGGCTGTTGGGATATTGGTTGAGGTTGCGGGCGATGGTGTAGAGATCGTTCTGCCCCTGCGCCCCCACCGCCGCGGAATCGGTCGCGAACAGCGTGGTTTCCGGCATCACCACCGACAGATGGGTGCCGTGGTTCACGATCTGGATGTTCGGGTTGTTCAGCGATTGCTGCAACGCGCGCTGCTGCTGGTCCAGGATCGAGCCGCCGACGGCGCCCGCCGTCGCGCCGATGATCGCGCCCTTCACGGCGTTCGAGCGGCTTTCGCCGGCGCCGATCAGGCCGCCCACCACCGCGCCGGCGATGGCGCCCTGCTGGGTGCGGCTGGTCTGTTGGGGCTGGCCGTAGGGATCGGTCGGCGCGCAGGCGCTGATGGCGATCACGCCCGCCGAGGCGAGAAGCAGCGAAATACGGGTCTTCATTCCTTCACCTTTCTTTTCAGGGCGATCCTACGCCGCCTGTCCTTGCGACGCGGCCGGCCTTCCCGTCTCCGGGGGCCGGCGGCTGATGCCCAAACGCGGTCACATTGGCATGGGTTCCGGGCCAACTCCACAGGAATAGACGGGAAATCGAGGCACGCGGCTCACAAAGCGGCGATGGCGCGGGGCGCGATGCTCGCGCCTTCGCGCGCAAGCAGCGCGCGCTTTACCGCCTCGCCCCAATGATAGCCGCCGATGCGGCCGTCGGTGCGGGTCACGCGATGGCAGGGGATCGCCCAGGAGACCGGGTTCTGCCCGACCGCCGTGCCGACCGCGCGCAGGGCGTTCGGACGGCCGATGCGCTCGGCCAGCATGGCATAGCTGATGACCTGTCCCGGCGGCACTTCGGCCAGGGCACGCCAGACCTGCAACTGGAACGCGGTGCCGCCAAGGCGGACGGCGATCTCGCCCTCGCCGGCCAGCAGGGTCTGGATGGCGGGGGCCAGCGCCTCGGGGGCCTTGACCAGCCGGGCGCCGGGGAAGCGGGCGACCAGGTCGGCCTCGACCCGGTCCTCGGGCATGGGACCGGCAAAGCCCAGGGCCCAGAGCGCGCCGCCCGCCCCCAGCGCGACCACGGTGCCGAGCGGCGTCGGAAAGCGCCCGCGACAAAGCACCGCGCCGGCATGCTGGGCCGGCTGCGTGGTGATCGAGACCCGCAGCCCCGGCTGGGGCTGGGCAAGGGAGAAAAGCGTTCGTGTCATGCCTGACTCGCAATTGTCGCTGTGTCAGCCTAGCGCAACCGCGGGCCAAATCCATACGGGAAAGCTTGCGCATGGCGGCGGGGCAGGGCATCTGGGGGCGCATGGCACGCAGCACCCTTTCCCGCCTTCCCCCCGCCTTGCCCTATGCGGCCCAGGTCGCGATCTTTTCGCGCCTGCGCGAGGCCAATCCGCATCCCGTGACCGAGCTGCAATATGTGAATGCCTTCACCCTGCTGGTGGCGGTGGCGCTGTCGGCGCAGGCGACCGATGTCGGGGTGAACAAGGCGACCAAATCGCTGTTCCAGCGCGTGACCACGCCGCAACAGATGCTGGAGCTGGGCGTCGAGGCGCTGACCGAGGAGATCAAGACCATCGGGCTCTACCGCCAGAAGGCCAAGAACGTCATCGCCCTGTCGCGCCGGCTGGTCGAGGAATATGGCGGCGAGGTGCCGCAATCGCGCGCGGCGCTGATGACCCTGCCCGGCGTCGGGCGCAAGACGGCGAATGTCGTGCTGAACAGCGTGTTCAACTTTCCGGCGCAGGCGGTGGACACGCATATCTTCCGCGTCGGCAACCGCACCCGCATCGCGCCGGGCCGCGACGTCGAGGAGGTCGAGCGCGCCATCGAGGACAACGTCCCCGTCCCCTTCCAGCAGAACGCGCATCACTGGCTGATCCTGCACGGCCGCTATATCTGCCAGGCGCGGCGCCCGCGTTGCCGGATCTGCCCCATCGAAGATCTCTGCCCCTATGAGGAGAAGACCGAATGACCACCCCCTACGTGATCGGGATCGGCAATGCCGTGATGGATGTGATCGCGCCGACCTCGGATGCGACGCTGGCGCGGCTGGGGGTGGAAAAGGGCATCATGCAGCTGGTCGACCGCGCGCGATCCGAGTTCCTGATGGCGGCGCAATCGGCCGATCCGCAGGCGGGCAAGGCGCGGCTGGTGCCGGGCGGCTCGGTTGCGAACACCCTGGCGGGGCTGGGAATGCTGGGGCTGCGCACGGCCTTCATCGGCAAGGTGGCGGGCGATCCTCTGGGGCTGAGCTATGCCGAGCAGACCGAGGCGCAGGGCACGGTCTTCGTCAACCCGCCTGTGGCGGGGGACGTGGCCCCGACCTCGCGCTCGATCATCTTCGTGACGCCGGATGGCGAGCGGTCGATGAACACCTACCTGGGGATTTCCGGCGAACTGGGGCCCGACGACGTGAACCCCGCGACCTTCAGCGGCGCGGACTGGCTGTTCCTGGAAGGCTATCTCTTCGACAAGGACGCCGGCAAGGCGGCCTTCCTGAAGGCGGCCGATGCCTGCCACGCGGCGGGCGGGCAGGCGGGGATCGCGCTGTCCGATCCGTTCTGCGTCGACCGTCACCGCGCCGATTTCCGCCGGCTGGTGGCGGGGCCGATGGATTACGTCATCGGCAATGTCCACGAATGGCAGTCGCTCTATCAGGTCGAGGATCTGGAGGAGGCGCTGCGCCTGGCCTCGGCCGATTGCGGGACGGTGATCTGCACCCGCTCGGGCGAGGATGCGATCCTGATCCGCGGGGCCGAGCGGGTAACGGCGCCGGTGCATCGCGTGGTGCCGGTGGATGCGACCGGGGCGGGCGACCAGTTCGCGGCCGGGCTGATCTATGGGCTGGCCATCGGCGCCGACCTGGCGGCGGCGGGGCGGATGGGCTGCATCGCGGCAGCAGAGGTCATCGGCCATGTCGGCGCCCGGCCCGAAAGCGACCTGCGCGCGGCCTTCCGGGCCGAGGAACTGGCCTGATCGCGCCTTGGGGCGCGGTCCCTGGGGTATTTGGGCAACAGAGAAGTGCCGGAAGGGGGAACCCTTCGGCGCTTTTTCTTTGAGTATTCGGGAAACGGTGAAATGCCCTGGTTGCGGGTTTCCTGCCGGGGGTGCGGAATTGGCCCGGCGCCGGTTTTTCTCCGTTCTTCAAATACCCCGGCAACCGGGCGGACAAGGCTTAACCGGCCCTGCCCGCCGCGAGAGTTCAGGCAGCCTTGTTGCCGGCGCCGGTCCGGCCGTAGAAGCTTTCGCCTTTCGCGGCCATGTCCTTGAGCAGTTGCGGCGCGGCGAAGCGGGCGCCGAATTTCGCCGCCAGATCCTCGGCGATCTCGACCGCACGCGGGGCGCCCAGCATGTCGAGCCAGCCGAAGGGGCCGCCCGACCAGGGCGCGAAGCCCCAGCCGAGGATGGCGCCCACGTCGCCCTCGCGGATGTCCTCGAGCACGCCTTCCTGCAGGGCGCGGACGGCTTCCAGCGATTGCGCGAACATCAGCCGGTGCTGGATTTCGGTCAGCTCGGGCTGGGTGTCGGCTTCGGGCCATTCGGCGGCGAGGCCCGACCAGAAGCCCTGGCGCTTGCCGGCCTCGTCATAATCGTAGAAGCCGGCCTTGGTCTTGCGGCCCAGCCGGCCCTGGTCGGCGAGCCGGAAGATCACCTGGTCCACCGCCCCGTCCGGGTAGGCCTCGCCCATGGCCGCGCGCGTCGCCTTGGCGATCTTGACGCCCAGGTCGATCGAGGTTTCGTCCACCAGTTGCAGCGGTCCCAGCGGCATGCCCATCATCTTGGCCGCGTTCTCGATCAGCGTGGGGCTGACCCCTTCGGCCACCATGCGGATGCCCTCGTTGATATAGGGGATGATGCAGCGATTGGCGTAGAAGAAGCGCGCGTCGTTGACCACGATGGGCGTCTTGCGGATCTGGCGCACGAAGTCCAGCGCCTTGGCCACCGCGCGCGACCCGGTTTCGCGGCCCTTGATGATCTCGACCAGCAGCATCTTGTCCACCGGGCTGAAGAAATGGATGCCGATGAACTGGTCGGGCCGGGCGCTGGCCTTGGCCAGCTCGCTGATCGGCAGGGTCGAGGTGTTGGTGGCGAAGATCGCGTCCTGCGGGATCACCGCCTCGGCGCGTTTGGTGACTTCGGCCTTGACGGCGGGGTCTTCGAACACTGCCTCGACCACCAGGTCGCAGCCTTGCAGGGCGGCGTAATCGGTGGTGGGCGTGATGCAGGCAAGCACCTCGGCCTTCTTCTCTTCGGTGGATTTGCGGCGGCTGATCGCCTTGTCCAGCAGGCCCGTGGAATAGGACTTGCCGCGCTCGGCCGCCTCTTGCGTCGCATCGATCAGCACCACCTCGATCCCGGCCATGGCCGAGACATGGGCGATGCCGGCGCCCATCATGCCGGCGCCGAGGATGCCGAGTTTCCTGACCGTCTGGTCCGGCGCCTCGGGGCGGTTCGCGCCCTTCTCCAGCGCCTCCTTGTTGATGAAGAGGCTGCGGATCATCGCCGTGCTGGAGGGGTTCATCAGCACGTTGGTAAACCAGCGCGCCTCGATCTTCAGCGCCGTGTCGAAGGGCACCATGGCGCCTTCATAGACGGCGCTCAGCAGGGCCTTGGCCGCCGGATAGACGCCCAGGGTCTTGCCATGCACCATGGCGCTGGCGCCGACGAAGGTCATGAAGCCGGAAGGGCTATAGGGCTCGCCGCCCGGCATCTTGTAGCCCTTGGCGTCCCAGGGCTTGACCAGGTCGGCATCGCCCGCCTTCAGCACCCATTCGCGGGCGGCTTGCAGGGGGTCGGCAACGACCTCGTCGATCAGGCCGGCGGATTTCGCCTTGGCGGGGTCCGAGAGCTTGCCTTCCAGCAGGAAGGGCGCGGCGCCCATGGCGCCCAGCTTGCGCACCAGCCGGGTGGTGCCGCCGGCGCCGGGGAAGATGCCGACCATGATCTCGGGCAGGCCGATCCTGGCCTTCGGGTTCTCGGCGGCAAAGATGCGATGCGTGGCCAGCGGCAGCTCCAGCCCGATTCCCAGCGCCGTGCCGGGCAGGGCGGCTGCGATGGGCTTGCCGCCCTTTTTCGTCTTGGGGTCCATGCCGGCCAGCTCGATCTTGCGCAGCAGGTGGTGCAGCGTCATCACCCCGTCGAAGACCGCCTGCGCGCCGCCCTGCTTCATGCCGGCGATGACGTTCAGGTCCATGCCGGCGGCGAAGTCCTTCTTGCCGCTGGTGATGACGATGCCCTTCACGGCCGCGTCGGCCAGGGCCTCGTCGATCAGCGCGTTCAATTCGGCCGCGCCGTCCAGCGACAGCACGTTCATCGACTTGCCGGGCACGTCCCAGGTGATGATGGCGACGTCGTCGGCGCCTTTATCCATGGTGAAATCGGTCATCTTCCCCTCCGCTCAGACGCGCTCGATGATGGTGGCCGCGCCCATGCCGGACGCGATGCAGAGCGTGGCGAGGCCCACGGTCTTGTCCTGCCGCTCCAGCTCGTCGAGCAGCGTGCCGATGATGATGGCGCCGGTGGCGCCCAGCGGGTGGCCCAGGGCGATGGCGCCGCCATTGACGTTGACCACGGCGGGATCGACCTGGAAGGCCTGCATGAAGCGCAGCACGACCGAGGCGAAGGCCTCGTTCACCTCAAAGAGGTCGATGTCGCTGATCGCCATGCCTGCGTCGCGCAGGATCTTTTCCGTCACCGGCACCGGGCCGGTCAGCATGATGGTCGGGTCGGTGCCGATCTTGGCGGTGGCGCGGATGCGGGCGCGGGGCTTGAGCCCATGCGCCTTGCCGAATTCCGCATTGCCGATCAGCACGGCAGCGGCGCCGTCCACAATGCCCGAGCTATTGCCCGCGTGGTGGATATGCTCGATGCGGTCCAGATGCGGGTATTTCAGCATCGCCACCTTGTCGAAGCCGGGCATGGACTCGCCCATCTCCTTGAAGCTGGCCTTCAGCTTGGCCAGATCCTCCAGCGTGGTGCCGGGGCGCATGTATTCGTCGCGGTCGAGGATGGTCAGGCCGTTCTGGTCCCTGACCGGCACGATGGACCTGGCGAAGCGGTCCTCATCCCAGGCGATGGCGGCGCGGCGCTGGCTCTCGACGGCAAGGGCATCGGCCTCTTCGCGGGTAAAGCCGTATTCGGTGGCGATGATGTCGGCGCTGATGCCCTGCGGGACGAAATAGGTCTTGAAGGTCAGGCTGGGGTCCACGGCGATGGCGGCGCCGTCGCTGCCCATGGCGACGCGGCCCATCATCTCGACGCCGCCGGCGATATAGGCGTCGCCTGCGCCGCCCCTGACCTGGTTCGCGGCCAGGTTCACCGCCTCCATGCCCGAGGCGCAGAAGCGGTTGATGGCGAGGCCGGGGATCGACTCGTCCAGGTCGGATTCCAGCACTGCCGAGCGGGCGAGGCAGCCGCCCTGTTCCTTGACCTGGGTGACATTGCCCCAGATCACGTCCTCGACGGCATGGCCCTCGAGCCCGTTGCGCTCCTTGACGGCATTCAGCAGCCGGGCGGAAAGCGCGACCGAGGTGACTTCGTGCAGGCTGCCGTCCGGGCGGCCCTTGCCGCGCGGGGTGCGGGCGGCGTCGTAGATATAGGCTTCGGTCATGCGTCCTCCTTCGCGGCCCGGTCCGCGGGATTGCCGGGCATCAGGTCATAGGGATGTTTCCAGCCGGGCAGGGCCTGGATGCGGTCCAGCCAGGCGTCGATCCGGGGCCATTCGGCGCGGTCGAAGCCGAAGGGCTCGGGGTAATAGAGATAGCTGCAACAGGACAGGTCGGCGATGGTGGGCCGGTCGCCCGCCAGCCAGTCGCGCCCGGCCAGATGCCCGTCCAGCGTCTTCAGCGCCGCCTTGCAGCGCCCCTGCAGCCAGGCGATGACCTCGGCGGGGCGTTTCTCGGGCGGCAGGAAGTTCATCAGGAAGCGCAGCGTGCCGAATTGCGACGAGCCCTTGTGGTTGTCCCAGAACAGCCAGCGCAGGATCTCGCTCCGGTCGCCGTCCATGAAGCGCCCGGTCCTTTCGGCCAGGTGCAGCAGGATCGCGCCCGACTGGGCCAGGGTCAGGCCGTCCTCGACGTAGACCGGCGCCTCGCCCATCCCGTTCAAGGCGCGATAGTCGGCGCCGCGCATGGCGCCGCCGAAGAAATCCACGAAGACCGGCTGCCAGGGATGACCGGTCAGCTGCATCATCAGCGCCACCTTGTAGGAATGGCCGGATTCTCCGAAGCAGTGAAGCTGGGCGGTCATGCTGTTTCCTTTCCTTCGACTTGGCGCCGGGCTTCCCGGTCGCATGGGTATTTTTACAACGAAGAAGACGCGCCTTAACCTTGTCTTAACCGCTCCCTGCGAAACTCGGCGGTGCGGTACAGGCTGGGGAGCCGATGACCGCCAACGGAGAAGTCGCCCCGGTCATTTGGCCAAAACCTGTCCCGCCTGAACCGCGGGGGTGGCCGGGGCGCAACCTGCCGATTTCTTCGTTGCCCAAATACCCATGCGACCTTGCCGCCAGGCGCCCCCCTTGCCCGTTTCAGAACCGCCCTGCATCCAGCGCCATCACCGGCTCGGCGCCCGAGCGGATGCGGGCCAGATGCGCCGCGGTCATCGGCAGCTGTCGCGCCATGTAATAGCGGCCGGTCGCCAGCTTGGTCTCGTGGAAGGCCGGATCCTCGGTAGCGCCATCCAGCGCCGCCTTGGCCGCAGCCGCCATCCGCGTCCACATCAGCCCCAGCGCCACATGGCCGAAGAGGTGCATGAAGTCGTAGGAGCCCGCCAGCGCCGCGTTCGGGTTCTTCATGCCCTGTTCCATGAAGAACATCGCCGCCGATTGCAGATCCTTCGAGGCCGCCTTCAGCGGCTCGCAGAAGCCGGCC
The DNA here is from genome assembly GCF_006386455.1 of Paracoccus sp. FO-3. NCBI lineage: Bacteria > Pseudomonadati > Pseudomonadota > Alphaproteobacteria > Rhodobacterales > Paracoccaceae > Paracoccus > Paracoccus sp. FO-3. Next base: position 22,976 of record NZ_VCBQ01000010.1, read on the forward strand.
TTCAGCGCCGCGTCGCCCTCATGCGCCTTGATCTCGGCCTTGACCAGCTCGAAGAAGGCCATGACCGGCTTGCCGCCCTCGGCCGCGAGCTTGCGGCCGACGAGGTCCAGCGCCTGCACCCCGTTCGCGCCCTCGTAGATCATGGCGATGCGGGCGTCGCGGACGAATTGCGACATCCCCTGTTCCTCGATATAGCCGTGGCCGCCGAAGACCTGCTGGGCCTGCACCGCCGTCTCGAAGCCCTTGTCGGTCAGGAAGCCCTTGATCACCGGCGTCAGCAGCGAGACGAGGTCATGGGCCTCCTTGTCCTCGGCCAGAACGGCGCGGTCGATCAGATGCGCGCCCCAGAAGGCCAGCGCGCGGGCGCCCTCGAGGAAGCTTTTCTGGTCCATCAGGTTGCGGCGGATATCGGGATGCACGATCAGCGGATCGGCCGGACCCGCAGGGTTGGCATCGCCCGTCACCGCGCGGCCCTGCAGCCGGTCGCGGGCATAGGCGACGGCGTTCTGATAGGCGGCCTCGGCCACGGAATAGCCTTGCAGGCCGACGCCGATCCGGGCCTCGTTCATCATGGTGAACATGGCGCGCATGCCCTTGTGCAGCTCGCCCACGAGCCAGCCTTTCGCGCCGTCATAGTTCATCACGCAGGTGGCATTGCCGTGGATGCCCATCTTTTCTTCCAGGTTGCCGACCGAGACGGCGTTCCTGTCGCCCAGGGAGCCGTCCTCGTCGACCAGGAATTTCGGCACGATGAAAAGCGAGATGCCCCTGGTGCCCTCGCCCCCGCCCGGCGCCTTGGCCAGGACCAGGTGGATCACGTTTTGCGACATGTCGTGGTCGCCGGCCGAGATGAAGATCTTCTGCCCGGTGATCAGGTAGCTGCCGTCCTGCTGCGGCTCGGCCCTGGTGCGCAGCAGGCCCAGGTCGGTGCCGGCATGGGGCTCGGTCAGGTTCATGGTGCCGGTCCATTCGCAGCTGACCATCTTCGGCAGGTAGGTGGCCTTCTGCTGTTCGGTGCCATGGGCGTGGATGGCGGAATAGGCGCCATGCGTCAGGCCCTGATACATGGTGAAGGCCATGTTCGAGGCCGAGAACATCTCGCCCGCCGCCAGGCCGATCACATAGGGCATGCCCTGGCCGCCGTATTCCGGGTCGCAGTCGAGCGCGGTCCAGCCGCCCTCGCGCATCTGTTCGAAGGCTTCCAGGAAGCCCCTGGGGGTATGGACCACGCCGTTTTCCAGCGTGCAGCCCTCGCGGTCGCCGACGGCGTTCAGCGGCGCCAGCACCTCGGAGGCGAGCTTGCCGGCCGCCTCCAGCACGGCCTGGGTGAAGTCGCGGTCAAGATCGCCGTAACCCGGCAGATCCTGGTTCGAGATGTCCAGCACGTCATGCAGCACGAATTGCATGTCGCGGATGGGCGCGGAATAGGTGGTCATCGGTCCTCCCGAAAGTTCGCCCTCAGGCGTCGGATTTCAGTCTTTGCAGCGCGGCCTCGCCCTCGGCGATCTGCTGGCGCAGCTCGGCGATGGCTTCGCCCAGTTCGCGGTGCTGCCGCTCCATGTCGGCAAGCCGGTCGCGGGCGGTGGCGAGCGTGGCTTCGGTCTGGGTGATGTTGCGTTCGGCCGGGTCGTAAAGCTCCAGCAATTGCCGGATCTGCTCCAGCGAGAAGCCGAAGCGCTTGCCGCGCAGGATCAGGGTCAGCCGGGCGCGGTCCGAGCGGCCGTAAAGCCGATGCTGGCCGCGGCGCTGCGGAAACAGCAATTCGCGGGATTCGTAGAATCGCAGCGTGCGCGGCGTGACGTCGAAGGCGTCGCACATCTGGCGGATGGTCAACAGCTCGTCGCCCATGGCCGATCCTCTCCCCTTGGCACATTCACTTGCCGGGGAATATAGGTCGAGTTGACGTGCGCGTAAGGGGGGACGTGGCGTCAGCGCCCGGCTCAGCCCCTTTTCGCCGTCCCGGCGCCGTTCTGGCCCGCCCCGTCCTGGCCCGCGCCATCCTGGCCCATGCCGTCCAGGATCGCGACGGTGTCGTTGCGCAGGGCCAGCAATTCGGTCATCGAGGCTTCGAGCTCGTCGCGCTGCTGGCGCAGCACCTCGAGCTGGCGGTCGGCCAGCTCGATCCAGACGCGATACTGCTCCTGCGTGCCCTTTTCGCCATAGATCAGCAGCCATTGCCGGATGTCCTCGAGCGAGAAGCCGAAGCGGCGGCCGCGCAGGATCAGCTTCATCCGGGCGATCTCGCGCGGGCCGTAGAAGCGCGAGCGGCCTTCCTTGCGGGGGCTGAGCAGCTCGATGTATTCGTAATAGCGCAGCGTCCGGGGCGTCACGTCGAACCGTGCGCACATTTCCTTGAAGCCAATGTATTCGCTATCGGACATCGGATGAACTCTATGCTGCGGTTGCGGCGCAGCCTAGCGCGGGGGCGGATCAAACTCAACCATTGGTCGGGCGGGCTTGCCTGCGGGTCGCGGGCTGCTACCATTGCCGCCTGCAAGCCAAGCAAGAGGCCAGGGGCATGAGCGAACCGTCGCCAGAGGACGAGCTTGAACAACGCCGGCGCATCGCGCGCCAGTTCATCGAGGTGATCCCCCATGCGCGGGCGCTTGGCATGCGGCTGGACCAGCTTTCCGCCGAGGGGGCCGAGATCTCGTTGCCTTGGCGCGAGGATCTGGTCGGCGATCCGCGCAGCGGGGTGATCCATGGCGGGGTGATCTCGGCCCTGATGGACACGTGCAGCGGCGCGGCGGTGATGGCGCATCCGACCGGGGCGCGCTCGACCGCGACCATCGACCTGCGCATCGACTACATGCGCGCGGCGACGCCCGGCCAGACCATCCGCGCCAAGGCAAGCTGCTATCACATCACCCGCTCGGTCGCCTTCGTGCGCGCCTGGGCGATGGATGACGACGAATCCCGGCCCGTGGCCTCGGCCACCGGCGCCTTTACCGTCGAGAGGTGACATGGCCCCGCGCAACGAACCCCTCGACGCCATCAAGTCGCGGCGCAACAACACGCTGAACGCGCTGGTTTCCAGCGTGCCCTATATCCGCTGGCTGGGCATCGGCTTCGACCGCCGCGGCGACGAACTGACCGCCGTGCTGCCCTTTGACGAGAAGCTGATCGGCAACCCGATGCTGCCGGCGATCCATGGCGGGGTGACGGCCGCCTTCCTGGAGGTCACGGCCATCGTCGAGCTGACCTGGACCGCGATCTGGGAAGACATGGAGCAGGGCCGCATCGCCCCCGACGCAGCCGTGCCCGAAAGCCTGCCGCGCCTGCCCAAGACCATCGACTTCACCGTGGACTACCTGCGTTCCGGCCTGCCGCGCGACGCCTATGCGCGGGCGCGGGTGGTGCGCTCGGGGCGGCGCTATGCCAGCGTGCATGTCGAGGCCTGGCAGGACCAGCGCCAGAAGCTGCTGGCCCAGGCGACCGGGCATTTCCTGATGCCGCAGGATGGCTGAGGAGCATGGCTGAGACGCTGGCCGGCCGGTCGGGGAACCGGGCCGAGGCCGATCTCTCGCACCGCCGGGTGCTGGCCATCGCCCTGCCGGTGGTGCTGTCGAACGCGACGATTCCCATTCTTGGCGCGGTGGATACCGGCGTCATCGGCCAGCTGGGCGAGGCCGCGCCCATCGGTGCGGTGGGGCTGGGCGCGGTGATCCTGACCTCGGTCTACTGGATCTTCGGCTTCCTGCGCATGGGCACCTCGGGGCTGGTGGCGCAGGCGCATGGCGCGGGCGACGATGGCGAAGCCGGCGCACATCTGCTGCGGGCGCTGGGGATCGGGCTGGCGGCGGGGCTGGTCTTCATCCTGGCGCAGGGGTTGCTGTTTGCCGGCGCCTTCCGGCTGGCGCCGGCCTCGGCCGAGGTCGAGGCGCTGGCCCGGCAATACCTGGCGCTGCGTATCTGGGGGGCGCCGGCGACCATCTCGCTTTACGCCGTTACCGGCTGGCTGATCGCCACCGAGCGGACGCGCCGGATCCTGGCGCTGCAATTGCTGATGAACGGGCTGAACATCGTCCTGGACCTGTGGTTCGTGCTGGATCTGGGCTGGGGCGTGCGCGGCGTCGCGGGCGCGACGCTGATCGCGGAATGGTCCGGCCTGGCGCTGGGGCTGTGGTTTGCGCGCGATGCCCTGCGCGCGGCGATCCGGCGCGCCGGGCTGCTGGCGCGCGAGCGGATCGAGGAACTGGCGCGGGTGAACGGCGACATCCTGATCCGGTCGGTGCTGCTGCAAGGGTCGTTCACCACCTTCATGTTCCTGGCCGCGGGGCAGGGCGACGTGACGCTGGCCGCCAACCAGGTGCTGCTGCAATTCCTGTCCATCGTCGCCTATGGTCTGGACGGCTTCGCCTTTGCCGCCGAATCGCTGGTCGGGCAGGCGGTGGGCGCGCGCCGGCCCGACCGGCTGCGGCAGGCGGCGCGGCTGACCTCGGCCTGGGGCGTCCTGGGCGCGGGGCTTTTGTCGGCGGTGTTCCTGCTGGGCGGGCCGGCGATCATCGACCTGCTGACCACCGCGCCCGAGGTGCGGGCCCAGGCGCGCGCGTTCCTGCCCTGGCTGGTCGCGGCGCCGCTGGTCGGCATCGCCTCGTGGATGCTGGACGGCATCTTCATCGGCGCCACCCGCACGCGCGAGATGCGCGACGCCATGCTGGTCGCGGTCGGGATCTATGCGGTGCTGGTGGCGGTGCTGCCGCCGATCTGGGGCAACCATGGGCTTTGGGCGGCGCTGATGGCGCTGAACGCGCTGCGCGGCCTGACCATGTGGCGGCTTTATCCCAGGGTCGTGGCGGCGGCGGGCTGAGATGCGGAACGCCCCGGAAGCCGGGGCGTCGGCGTCTTGCGAAAGCTCAAAGCTCGTTGATGATCTGTTCGCGCGCGGTGACGCGCAGCTCGGCCATCTTGGCGCGGATGGTGGCCTCGTCGGCCTGGCCGGCCAGGTCGGCCGCCAGCTTGCGGAACACGTCCTCGTCGCCCGGCTCGTCGAAATCCGAGGTGACGACGGTCAGCGCATAGGCGCGGGCATCGTCGCCCGTCTTGCCCAGAAGGCCGGCCGCCCATTCGCCCAGCAGGCGGTTGCGCCGCGCCTCGGCCTTGAAGTTCAGTTCCGCATCATGGGCGAATTTCGCCTCATGCGCGCGCTCGCGGTCGTCAAAAGTGGTCATGGCGGCCTCCGGCTTGGGATTATCCCGTGGATATTGCGCAGGATATGCCCATGCGGGCGGGCCATCGCAAGCCCGTATTGCCCATGACCCCGTTTCTGGCCTATAGCCGCATAAAGATTGTCACCTTGCGGACGGGAGACGCGCAGCATGGCACCAAGGCGCAAGAAAATCTACGAAGGCAAGGCCAAGATCCTCTACGAGGGCACCGAGCCCGGCACGCTCATCCAGTATTTCAAGGATGACGCCACCGCCTTCAACGCCCAGAAGAAGGCCACGGTCGAGGGCAAGGGCGTGCTGAACAACCGCCTGTCCGAGTTCTTCATGACCGGGCTGACCAATATCGGCGTGCCGAACCACTTCATCCGCCGCATCAACATGCGCGAGCAGTTGGTGCGCCAGGTCGAGATCATCCCGCTGGAAGTGATCGTGCGTAATTTCGCCGCAGGCTCGATCTCGAAGCGCCTGGGCATGGAGGAGGGCACGCCGCTGCCGCGCCCCATCGTCGAATACAGCTTCAAGAACGACGAGCTGGGCGATCCCTTCGTGTCCGAGGAATACATCATCGCCTTCGGCTGGGCTTCGCAGCAGGACCTGGACGACATCGTGAGCCTGGCGCTGCGGGTGAACGATTTCCTGTCGGGCGTGTTCTTCGGCGTCGGCATCAAGCTGATCGACTTCAAGATCGAGGTCGGCCGCATCTGGGACGGCGATTTCATGCGCCTGGTGGTCGCCGACGAGATCAGCCCGGATTCGTGCCGGCTCTGGGACGTGAAGACCGGGCAGAAGCTGGACAAGGACGTGTTCCGCCGCGACCTGGGCAGCCTGACCGATGCCTATACCGAGGTGGCGCGCCGGCTGGGCCTGATGCCCGCCAACACCACCTCGCTGACCAAACCCACCCTGATCAACTGAGAGGCCCTGCCGATGAAAGCCCGTGTCACCATCATGCTGAAGGATGGCGTTCTGGATCCCCAGGGCGAGGCGATCCGGCACGCGCTGGGGGGCCTGGGCTTTGCCGGCGTCTCGGGCGTGCGCCAGGGCAAGGTGATCGAGCTGGACCTGGCGGCATCCGATGCCGAGGCGGCGAAGGCCGAGGTCGCGCGCATGTGCGAGGGCCTGCTGGCCAATACCGTGATCGAGAAATACGCGGTCGAGATCGTCTGATCCGTTCGGGCCGGGGCTCTGCCCCGGACCCCGGGATATTTGGGCACGAAAGAACGGGCTTGGGGAGGGCGGCTTCGTGATCGACAAGCTGTCCATGTTCATGGCCCTGGCGCGCGAGAAGCATTTCGGCCGCGCCGCCGAATCGCTGGGCATCACCCAGCCCACCCTGTCATCCGCCATCCGGGCGCTGGAAGAGCAGCTGGGCGTGCAGCTGGTCCGGCGCGGTTCGCGTTTCCAGGGGCTGACGCCCGAGGGCGAGCGCGTGCTGGGCTGGGCGCGGCGCATCGTCGCCGATGCCCGCGCCATGCAGGCCGAGATGCAGGCGAGCCGCAAGGGCGTTTCCGGGCGGCTGCGCATCGGCGTCATCCCGACCGCCATGCCGCGAATCGCCGAGCTGACCGGGCCTTTCCTGCGCCGCCATCCCAATGCCGGGGTCTCGATCCTGTCGCGCAGCTCGGACGAGATCCGCGACCAGATCGAGGCGCTGGAGCTGGATGCCGGCGTCACCTACCTGGACAGCGAGCCGCTGGGCCGGGTGCAGAGCCTGCCGCTGTATCGCGAGACCTATTGCCTGATCGACCGCGGCGAGCTGGCCGGGCCGGCGGACTGGGCCGAGACCGCCACCCGGCCGCTATGCCTGCTGACCCCGGACATGCAGAACCGCCGCATCGTCACCCGGCACCTGGTCGAGGCCGGGGCGGATGCGCTGCCGCGGGTCGAATCGACCTCGATGCTGGCGATCCTGTCGCATGTGGCGACCGGCGACTGGGCTGCCATCCTGCCGCGGGCTCTGGCGCGCGGGCTGCCGCTGCCCGAGGGGGTGCGGGCGCGCGACCTGACCGGGAACGGGCATATGGTCGGGCTGGTCGTCGCCCGGCGCGAGCCGCATCCGCCGCTGGTCGAGGCGCTGATCCGCATCGTCTCGTCGATTGATACTTTCAATCAATAGACGATATATCACGATTGTTCTGTCTATCGTGGGGCTCTAGTCTGGGTAAAACAATTGAGCCCGGACCGACCCAGCCATGACTTCACCAGCGATCGACGCTGATTTCCTTTTGCGCCTTGACGAAATCATCGCCGCCCACAAGGGCCGCGAGGGGCCGCTTTTGCCCATCCTGCACGACATCCAGGCCGAATGGGGCCATGTTCCCGAGGAGGCGCAGCCGGTGCTGGCCGAGGCCCTGGGCATGACCCGCGCCGAGGTTCATGGCGTCGTCAGCTTCTATCACGATTTCCGCGACCATCCGCATGGCCGGCATGTGTTGCGGCTGTGCCGGGCCGAGGCCTGCCAGTCGATGGGCGCCGAGGCGCTGGCCGATGAGGTGCGCCAGGCGCTGGGGATCGACTGGCACCAGACCACGCCGGACGGGCGGCTGACGCTGGAGCCGGTGTTCTGCCTGGGGCTTTGCGCCTGTGCGCCTTCGGCCCAGATGGGCGACAGGCTGGTTGGCCGGGCCAACCTGGCCAAGGTGCGGAAACTGGTGGCTGAAGCGGGCATGGGGGCGGGCGCATGAGGGTCTGGGTTCCCCTGGATGCCGCCGCGCGGGCGCTGGGCGCCGACGAGGTGGCCGAGGCGCTGGGGCGCGAGTTCACAGTCACTCGCAACGGCACGCGCGGCATGATCTGGCTGGAGCCCCTGGTCGAGGTCGAGCGCCAGGGCGTGCGCCATGGCTATGGGCCCGTCGGGCCCGAGGACGCGGCCTCGGTCGCCGAGGCGATCCGCACCGGCGGCGATCATCCGCTGGCGCTGGGTCCGGTCGAGGATCTGCCCTGGATGAAGGCGCAGACCCGGCTGACCTTTGCCCGCGTCGGCGTGATCGACCCGCTGTCGGTCGAGGAATACGAGGCGCATGGCGGCTTGGCCGGCCTGCGCCGCGCCATCGGCATCGGGCCGGAACGGATCGTCGCGGAAGTCACCGAATCCGGGTTGCGCGGCCGGGGCGGCGCCGGTTTCCCGACCGGGATCAAGTGGAAGACCGTGGCTGGCGCCAAGGCGGCGCGGAAATACATCGTCTGCAATGCCGACGAGGGCGATTCGGGCAGCTTCGCCGACCGCATGCTGATGGAGGGCGATCCGCTGGTCCTGATCGAGGGCATGGCGATCGCCGGCATCGCCGTGGGCGCGGTGCAGGGCTATGTCTATATCCGCAGCGAATATCCCGACGCGATCCGGCTGATGGAGGCCGCCATTGGCAAGGCGCGGCAGGCCGGCATCCTGGGCCAGTCGGTGCTGGGCTCGGGCCATGCCTATGACATGGAGGTGCGGGTCGGCGCCGGCGCCTATGTCTGCGGCGAGGAAACCAGCCTGCTCAACAGCCTGGAGGGCAAGCGCGGCGTGGTGCGGGCCAAGCCGCCGATCCCGGCGCTGGAGGGCTTCCTGGGCCGGCCGACGGTGGTCAACAACGTGATCTCGCTGGCCTCGGTGCCCTGGATCCTGACCCATGGCGGGGCGGAATACGCGAAGCTGGGCATCGGGCGATCCAAGGGCACCATCCCGATCCAGATCGCCGGGAACGTGAAATACGGCGGGCTGTTCGAGGCCGCCTTTGGCATGAGCCTGCGCCAGATCATCGAGGAGATCGGCGGCGGCACCGCCTCGGGCCGGCCGGTCAAGGCGGCGCAGGTGGGCGGGCCCTTGGGCTCCTATATCCCGCATTGGGATTTCGACGTGCCCTTCGGCTACGAGGAACTGGCCACCAAGGAGGGGCTCTTGGGCCATGCCGGCATCACCGTCTTCGACGACACGGCCGACATGCTGAAGCTGGCGCGCTTTGCCATGGAGTTCTGCGCCGTGGAAAGCTGCGGCAAATGCACGCCCTGCCGCATCGGCTCGATCCGGGGCGTCGAGACCATCGACCGCATCGCCCAGGGCGACGAGACGGGGATCCCGATCCTCACCGATCTTTGCAACACGATGAAATGGGGCTCGCTCTGCGCGCTGGGGGGCTTTGCGCCCTTCCCGGTCATGTCGGCGCTGACCCATTTCCCCGAGGATTTCAGCGGGCGCCGCGAGCCCCGCCCCACAATCAGGAGCCGGGAGGCCGCCGAATGAAGGATTTCATCATTCCCGACCGCGACATGGGCACCCCCGCGGTCAACTCCGACGTTACCGTGAACCTGCTGGTGGATGGTATCCCGGTCAGCGTTCCCGCCGGAACCAGCGTCATGCGCGCGGCCGCCGTGGCGGGGATCTCGGTGCCCAAGCTTTGCGCCACCGATCATGTCAGCGCCTTCGGCTCCTGCCGGCTTTGCGTGGTGCAGATCGAGGGGATGCGGGGCCTGCCGGCATCCTGCACGACTCCGGTGGCCGAGGGCATGGTGGTCCATACCCAGACCGATGAGGTGGCCCAGGTTCGCAAGGGGGTGATGGAGCTTTACATCAGCGACCATCCGTTGGACTGCCTGACCTGCGCCGCCAATGGCGATTGCGAGCTTCAGGACATGGCCGGCGCCGTCGGCCTGCGCGAGGTGCGCTATGAGCCGGGCAAGAACCATTTCGCCCGCCGCGACGCCGAGGGGCCGAACCCGGAATACCGGCCCAAGGACCAGTCGAACCCCTATTTCACCTTCGATCCGGCGAAATGCATCGTCTGCTCGCGCTGCGTGCGCGCCTGCGAGGAGGTGCAGGGCACCTTCGCGCTGACCATCGAGGGGCGGGGCTTCGACAGCCGCGTTTCCGCCGGCATGGCCTCGGACAGTTTCCTGTCGTCGGATTGCGTCAGCTGCGGCGCCTGCGTGCAGGTCTGCCCGACCGCGACGCTGATCGAGAACAGTGTGATCCAGATCGGCACCCCCGAGCATATCGTCAAGACGACCTGCGCCTATTGCGGCGTCGGCTGTTCCTTTGACGCGCATATGCGCGGCGAGGAAGTGGTGCGCATGGTGCCCAGCAAGGACGGCAAGGCCAACCATGGCCACAGCTGCGTCAAGGGCCGCTTTGCCTGGGGCTATGCCACGCATCGCGAACGCCAGACCCAGCCCATGGTGCGCGAACGGATCACCGATCCCTGGCGCGTGGTCAGCTGGGACGAGGCGCTGGATTTCGCCGCCACCCGGCTGCGGCAGGCGCAGGCGGATTTCGGGCGCGATTCCATCGGCGTCATCACCTCGTCGCGCTGCACCAACGAGGAAACCTATCTGGTGCAGAAGCTGGCGCGTGCGGTGTTTCACAACAACAACACCGACACCTGCGCCCGCGTCTGCCATTCGCCCACTGGCTACGGGCTGAAGACCACCTTCGGCACCTCGGCCGGCACGCATGACTTCGATTCGGTCGATGAGACCGACCTGGCGCTGGTCATCGGCGCCAACCCGACCGATGGGCACCCGGTCTTTGCCAGCCGGCTGCGCAAGCGGCTGCGCGAGGGGGCGGGGCTGATCGTGCTGGACCCGCGCCAGATCGACCTGCTCAAGACCCCGCATATGGGCGAGGGGCTGCACCTGCCGCTGCGCCCCGGCACCAATGTCGCCATGCTGACCGCCATGGCGCATGTGATCGTGGCCGAAAAGCTTTATGACGAGGCCTTCATCCGCGAGCGTTGCGACTGGGACGAGTTCCTGGCCTATGCCGAATTCCTGCTGGATCCGCGCCATGCGCCCGAGGCGGTCGAGACGCTGGCCCGCGTCCCGGCCGAGCTGATCCGCAAGGCCGCCCGCGCCTATGCCGCCGCGCCCCGCGCCAGCATCTATTACGGCCTGGGCGTGACCGAGCATTCGCAAGGCTCGACCACCGTCATGGCCATCGCCAACCTGGCGATGCTGACCGGCAATATCGGCAAGCCCGGCACCGGCGTGAACCCGCTGCGCGGCCAGAACAACGTGCAGGGTTCCTGCGACATGGGCAGCTTCCCGCATGAATATCCGGGCTATCGCCATGTCTCGGACCCCGAGACGCGGGCGATCTATGAACGCGCCTGGGGCGTCGAGCTGTCGCCCGAACCGGGCCTGCGCATCCCCAACATGTTCGACGAGGCGCTGGCCGGCCGGTTCCGCGGGCTCTACTGCCAGGGCGAGGACATCGTGCAATCCGACCCCGACACCCGGCACGTCACCGCGGCGCTGGCAGCGATGGACATCGTCGTCGTGCAGGATCTGTTCCTGAACGAGACCTCGAACTATGCGCATGTCTTCCTGCCGGGTTCGAGCTTCCTGGAAAAGAACGGCACCTTCACCAATGCGGAACGCCGCATCAACATGGTCCGCCGCGCCATGACGCCCAAGAACGGCTACGAGGACTGGGAAGTCACCCAGATGCTGGCCAACCGCATGGGCGCCGCCTGGTCCTATACGCACCCGCGCGAGATCATGGCCGAGATCGCGCTGACCACCCCCAGCTTCGCCGGCGTCAGCTACGACCTCCTGGAGCGCGAGGGCTCGGTGCAATGGCCCTGCAACGACAAGGCGCCGCTGGGCACGCCGGTCATGCATATCGACGGCTTCGTGCGCGGCCGGGGCAAGTTCGTCCATACCGAATATGTGGCGACCGAGGAACGCACCGGGGCGCGCTTCCCGCTGTTGCTGACCACCGGGCGGATCCTGTCGCAATACAACGTCGGCGCCCAGACCCGGCGGACCGAGAACGTGGTCTGGCACCCCGAGGACATCCTGGAGATCCATCCCTCGGACGCCGAAAACCGCGGCATCCGCGAAGGCGACTGGGTGCGCGTGGCCTCGCGTTCGGGCGACACGACGCTGCGCGCGCATATCACCGAGCGGGTGGCGCCGGGCGTGGTCTATACGACCTTCCATCACCCGACGACTCAGGCCAATGTGGTGACGACGGACAATTCCGACTGGGCCACCAACTGCCCCGAGTTCAAGGTGACGGCCGTGCAGGTCAGCCCCTCGAACGGCCCCTCGGAATGGCAAGAGGAGTATCGCCATCATTCCGACCTCGCCCGCCGCATCCTGCCCACCGCTGCCGAGTGACGGCATGCGGGACGTGAAGGCCGGCGTGCTGCGCTGGGACGGCGAAGGCCAGGGCGGCGGCTGGCGGCCCATCGAGCCGCCCCCGGCGCCGCAGGAATGCCCGGTGGCCATTGTCATCGACGGCATGAGCCAGGCGGTGCTGATGGCGACGCCGCATGACCTGCGCGACTTTGCCCTGGGCTTCGCCCTGACCGAGGGGCTGGTCGCCGCGCCAGAGGATGTCGAGGGCTTCGAGGAGGCCGAGGTTTCCGCCGGCGGCTTTCCCGCGCGCGAGGCGCGGCTCTGGCTGCGCCCCGGCTTGGCCGCCCGGCTGGCCGAGCGGCGGCGCAGCATGATCGGCCCGGTGGGCTGCGGGCTGTGCGGCGTCGACAGCATCGAGGCGGCGCTGCCCCGGATCGTGCCGGTCGCCTCGGACTGGTCCATGCCGCCCGCGGACGTGGCCCGCGCCATGGCCGCGCTGACCCAGGGCCAGGTCTTGCGGCACCGGACCCCCGCCATCCACGGCGCCGCCTTCTGGGACGGTGCCCATGGCCTGACGCGCGAGGATGTCGGGCGGCACAATGCGCTGGACAAGCTGGCGGGCGCGCTGGCGCTTGCCGGACAGGCGGCCGGGCAGGGCGCCATCGTCATGTCCTCGCGCCTGTCGGTCGACCTGGTGCAGAAGGCCGCCCGCATCGGCGCGCCGATCCTGATCGGTGCCAGCGCGCCGACGGCCCTGGCGCTGCAATGGGCCGAGCGCGCCGGCATCACCCTGATCGCCCGCGCCAGGGGCGCGAGCTTCGATCTTTACACCCATCCCCGGCGCATTGCCGGAAGCTGAGGCGACATGTCCCACGACCATTCGAAACTGATCCGCATGGCCAGCCAGATGGCGCAATTCTTCGGCACCCAGCCCGACCGGCCGGCGCCCGAGGCGGTGGCCGCGCATATCAACGAATCCTGGACGCCGCGGATGCGGCAGGATTTCGTGGACCAGATCCGCGCCGGGGCCGAGGCCGACCCGGTGGTGCGCGAGGCGGCCGCCTTCGTCCGCCTGCCGGCCGCCTGATTTTGCCCCTGCCACCCCGTCTGGCGTCGTGCTAGCGTGGCGGCATGGCACAGCTACCTTCCCGGCAAGAGATTCTCGACTGGGTGTCCGCCCACCCGGACGCCACCGCGAAACGCGACATCGCGAAAGCCTTCGGCATCAAGGGTGCCGAGCGCATCGAGCTGAAGCGGCTGCTGAAGGAGCTTGAATCCGAGGGGCTGCTGGAACGCCGCCGCCGCCATTACCACGATGCCGAGCGGCTGCCGCCGGTCACGGTGCTGCAGCTGCTGCCGCCGGACCGCGACGGCGACATCTTCGCCAAGCCGCTGGAATGGCAGGGCGAGGGGCCGATGCCGCGCATCCTCTATGCGGCGCTGAAATCCGACCCGGCGGTGGCGCCGGGCGAGCGCATCCTGGCCCGGCTGATCGAGACGCGGGGCGAGGATCACGACTACCAGGCCCGGCTGATCCGCCGCATCGGCACGGTGCAGCACCGCATCGTCGGCATCTTCCGCGCCGCGGCCGGCGGGTCCGAGGCGGGCGGCCGCATCCTGCCCATCGACAAGGGCCAGGACAAGGAATGGCAGATCCGCCCCGGCGACGTGCATGGCGCGAAAAGCGGCGAACTGGTCGAGGCCGAGCAGGTCGGCCCCCGCGGCCGCATCGGCCTGCCCGTGGCGCGGATCGTCGAGCGGCTGGGCGACCCGTCGGCGCCCAGGGCGGTCAGCCTGATCGCCATCCACCAGCACGGCATCCCCGACGATTTCCCCGACGAGGCGATCGCCGAGGCCGATGCCGCCCGCCCGGCGACGATGAAGGGGCGCGAGGACCTGCGCCCCCTGCCCTTCATCACCATCGACCCCTCGGACGCGCGCGACCGCGACGATGCCGTGGCGGCCGAGACGCATGAGGACGGCGGCGCCACGGTCTGGGTCGCCATCGCCGACGTGGCGCATTACGTCCGCCCCGGCTCGGCGCTGGACCGCGAGGCGAGGAACCGCGGCAATTCCACCTATTTCCCCGACCGGGTGGTGCCGATGCTGCCCGACATCCTGTCGAGCGACCTCTGCTCGCTGCACCAGGGCGTGGACCGGCCGGTCATCGCGGTCAGGATGCGGCTGGACGCGCAGGGCAACAAGACCGGCCACAGCTTCCACCGCGGCATGATCCGCTCGGCCGCGAGCCTGGCCTATGAACAGGCGCAGGCGGCGGCCGACGGCAGCCCGGACGACCAGACCGCGCCGCTGCTCGACGCCGTGATCCACCCGCTCTGGCACGCCTACAGGCTGCTCAAGGCCGCGCGGCAGCGCCGCCAGCCGCTGGAGCTGGACCTGCCCGAGCGCCGTATCGAGCTGACCCCTGACGGTCGGGTGAAATCGGTGAACTTCCGCGAACGCTACGACGCGCACCGGCTGATCGAGGAATTCATGGTGCTGGCCAATGTCGCCGCGGCCGAGGAACTGGAGCGCCTGCGCCGCCCGCTGCTTTACCGCGTCCACGAGGAGCCGACGGTCGAAAAGCTGGACGCCCTGCGCGAGGTGGCCGAGGCCTCGGGCTTTACCCTGGCCAAGGGGCAGGTGCTGCAGACCCGGCACCTGAACCGTCTGCTGAAACAGGCCGAGGGCTCGGAATTCGACGAGCTGATCAACATGACGGCGCTGCGCTCGATGCAGCAGGCCTATTACAACCCCGAGAATTTCGGCCATTTCGGGCTGGCGCTGCGCTCTTACGCGCATTTCACCTCGCCGATCCGGCGCTATTCCGACCTGATCGTGCATCGTGCGCTGATCATGGGGCATGGATGGGGCGATGACGGGCTGTCGGCGCAGGACATCGAGACGCTTTCGGAAACCGCCCAGCATATCTCGGAAACCGAGCGCCGCTCGATGGCGGCGGAACGCGACACCACCGACCGCTATCTCGCCGCCTATCTGGCCGACCGGGTGGGGGCCGAGTTCACCGGCCGCATCAGCGGCGTGCAGCGTTTCGGCGCCTTCGTGCGGCTGGACGAGACCGGGGCGGACGGGCTCTTGCCGATCCGCGAGATCGGCCGGGAATATTTCCACTACGACCCCGAGGCGCAGGTGCTGATGGGCTCCGAGACCGGGCTCGAGATCGGCATCGGCCAGCGCGTGACCGTCCGCCTGACCGAGGCGGTGCCGCTGACCGGCGGGCTGATGCTGGAACTGCTGGAACTCGAAGGCCGGCCGCTGCCGCAAGGCTCGGGCGGCGGGCGCGGCAAGAGACCGATGCGCAAGCGCGCCACCCAGGCCCGGCTGGCCGAGATCAAGCGCGCGCAAAAGCGGCGGCGGGTTCGGCGGCAGGGCTGAAGAAGGGGGCTTTGCCCCCGCGCGTTCCGCGCTCCCCCAGGATATTTGAGCACGAAAGAAGCGATGTGGCGACTCCGCCGGCTTCTTTCGTGTCCAAATATCCTGCGGGGGAGTCAGCCGCAGGCTGGCGGGGGCGCAAAGCCCCCTTGCGGCGGCGACGCAAGCGAAAGGGGCGGCCATTTGACCGCCCCTTGATTCATTTCCGCGTCATGCTTCAGCCGATGGCGGCGGCGCGGACGTCGTCGTCGATCTTGTCGGCATATTGCGCGAAATTGTCGCTGAACATGCCGACCAGCTTGCGGGCCTGGGCGTCATAGGCGGCGCCGTCCGCCCAGGTCTGCCGCGGGTCGAGCAGCTTGTCCTCGACGCCGGGAACCGAAACCGGAACCTCGAAGCCGAAATTCGGATCCTTGCGGAACTCGACCTGGTTCAGCGAGCCGTCCAGCGCCGCGGTCAGCAGGGCGCGGGTCGCCTTGATTGGCATGCGCTTGCCGGTGCCGAAGGCGCCGCCGGTCCAGCCGGTGTTGACCAGCCAGCAGGCCGCGCCGGTCTTGGCGATCTTTTCCTGCAGGAGCTTGCCATAAACTTCCGGCCGCCGCGGCATGAAGGGGGCGCCGAAGCAGGTCGAGAAGGTGGGCGTCGGCTCGGTCACGCCGACCTCGGTCCCCGGCGTCTTGGAGGTGAAGCCCGACAGGAAGTGATACATCGCCTGCGCCGGGGTCAGCCGCGCGATCGGCGGCAGCACGCCATAGGCGTCGCAGGTCAGCATGATCACGTTCCTGGGCTGGCCGCCCAGCGAGGTTTCCGACGCGTTCGAGATCTGCTCCAGCGGATAGGCGCAGCGCATGTTGTCGGTCAGCGAGTTGTCCTCGAAGTCCAGCTCCAGCGTGTCGGGGTCGTAGACCATGTTCTCGACCACGGTGCCGAACTTGAAGCAGGTGGCGTAGATTTCCGGCTCGGCCTCGGCCGAGAGGTTGATGGTCTTGGCGTAGCAGCCGCCCTCGAAGTTGAAGATGCCGTGGTCCGACCAGCCATGCTCGTCATCGCCGATCAGCGTGCGCGAGGGATCGGCCGAAAGCGTGGTCTTGCCGGTGCCCGACAGGCCGAAGAAGATCGCGGAATCGTCGGGATTGCCGATGGCGTGGTTGGCCGAGCAATGCATCGGCATCACGCCCTTTTCCGGCAGGATGTAGTTCAGCAGCGTGAAGACCGATTTCTTGTTCTCGCCGGCATAGGCGGTATTGCCGATCAGGATCAGCTTCTTCTCGAAGTTGAGCGCGATCACCGTTTCCGAGCGGCAGCCATGTTTCGCCGGGTCGGCCTTGAACGAGGGGCAGTTGATGATGGTGAAATCGGGCACGAAGCCGGCCAGTTCGGCCGCTTCCGGGCGGCGCAGCAGGTGGCGGATGAAAAGCCCGTGCCAGGCCAGTTCGGTCACGACCCGGACGTCGAGGCGCAGGGCAGGATCCGCGCCGCCGTAGAGGTCTTGCACGAAATAGTCCTTGCCCTTCATGTGCTCCAGCATGTCGGCATGGAGCCGGTCGAAGGCCTCGGGCTCCATCGGGCGGTTGTTTTCCCACCAGATGCTGTCTTCCACCGACGCCGTGCGCACCACATGCTTGTCCTTGGGCGAGCGGCCGGTATGGGCGCCGGTCGAGACCAGGAAGGTGCCGCCCAGGCCCAGCTTGCCTTCGCCGCGCTGGATCGCCGCCTCGACCAGCGCCGGTTCCAGCAGGTTGTAGTGGACATTGCCGAGCCCCGTGATCCCCTGGTCTTCGAGACGGCAATTCGGATTGACGCGCGGTTCGGTCATGGCACCTTTGCTCCTGCTGATAGTCCGGGCCGGCAGCGGCCGTTGCGCGTCCTATAACACGGCATTTCCCCGGCGAAAGCGCACATATGGGCAGGGTTAGCGCAATCAGACACGGTTAGCGCAATCATTTGTCGGATCGTGGTCTTGGCTTCGGGAAAACGTCACAAAGGCCCTTGGTCCGGCGTAGGGGTCCGGGGCGATTCGCGCCGCGGCAAGAGGCAAGGGGAAGGAAGCCATGATCCTGCATGCAAGCTGCATCGCCCACCGGGAACGGGGGCTGCTGATCCTGGGGCCCTCGGGCGCGGGCAAGTCCGTGCTGGCGCTGCAGATGATGGCGCTTGGCGCGGCGCTGGTGGCGGACGACCGCACCGTCCTGCGCCGCGAGGGCGGTCGGATCCTCGCCGATGCGCCCGATTCGATCCGCGGCCGGATCGAGGCGCGGGGGGTGGGCATCCTGCATGCCGCGCCGCATGGCCCGGTCGAGCTGGCCCTGGCAGTCGATCTGGCGCGCCCCGAGCCCGACCGGCTGCCGCCCGACCGGCGGCTTGACCTAATGGGCAGGTCCGTGCCCCTTGTCCTTGGGGCCGGCCGCGTTCATCTTGCGTCAATACTGTTGCAATACCTTGTCGCTGGCCGGGCGGATACGGATTTGCACGAAAGGTAGGGTCAAGCCATGCCGGAGGCGGCAAGCGCCATGGACAGCCAGGAGGAACAGGCCCAGCGGCTGGTGCTGATCACCGGCCCGTCGGGGGCCGGGCGCTCGACGGCGATCAACGTGCTGGAGGATCTGGGCTACGAGGCGATCGACAACCTGCCCCTGTCGCTGATCCCGCGGCTGCTGGACGGGCCGGCGCGGCCGATGCCGCTGGCCCTGGGGCTGGACGTGCGCAACCGCGACTTCTCGGTCGCCAACCTGATCGAGCTGATCGACCGGCTGACCCGACTCCCGGAATATGCGCCCGAGGTGCTGTTCCTGGACTGCACGACCGAGCAGCTCTTGCGGCGGTTCAACGAAACCAGGCGCCGCCATCCGCTGCGCGCCGAGGGCTCGCCGCTCGACGCCATCATCGCCGAGCGCGACATGCTGTCGCCGATCCGCGCCCGCGCCGACGTGCTGGTCGATACGTCCGAGCTGTCGCCGCATGACCTGAAGGCGGAACTGGCCCGCTGGTTCGAGACTGAGCCGGGGCGGCGGCTGACCGTCTCGGTCCAGTCCTTTTCCTACAAGCGCGGCGTGCCGCGCGGGGTGGACATGATGTTCGACTGCCGCTTCCTGGCCAATCCGCATTGGCAGCCGGAACTGCGGCCGCTGGATGGCCGCGATTCGCCGGTTCAGCATTATGTGATGGCCGATTCGCGATTCGACGAATTCTTCCGCAGGGTGCAGGATCTTGTGCTTTTCACCCTGCCTGCCCATCTGGATGAGGGAAAGGCGCACCTGGCGATCGGCTTCGGCTGCACCGGGGGGCGACACCGTTCTGTCACAATGGCGGAAAAAATGGCAGATGCGCTTGCGAAAGCAGGCTGGCAAGTGTCAATTAGACATCGGGAACTTGAACGCCGTGAAAAGGCGCCGGCACCTGGGGATGATGGCCATATGCGGGCCTCTCGCACAGCTTTGGCGCAAGGGTGAACGGCTGGTGCGTGGTGGGGCGAATTGATCGGGATTGTCATCGTGGCGCATGGTGGGCTGGCCAGGGAGTATCTCTCGGCCGTCGAGCATGTGGTGGGGCCGCAAACCGGGATCAAGGCCGTGGCCATCGAGGAAAACCATGACCGGGGCGAGAAGCAGGCCGAAATCTGCGCCGCCGCGGATGCGGTGGATGCGGGCGACGGCGTGGTGGTGGTCACGGATCTGTTCGGGGGTTCGCCCTCGAACCTGTCGCTGATGGCCTGTGCGACGCGGAACCGCTCGATTCTCTATGGGGCGAACCTGCCGATGCTGGTGAAACTGGCGAAATCGCGCAAATTGTCGGTGGCCGATGCGGTGACGCTGGCCAAGGATGCGGGACGCAAGTACATCAACAGCTATGACGTCCTGCCTGCCGATGTGCTTCCCATTCCCAAACGTGCCGCTTCATGAATGACATGACCAACGGGGCCGTCACCCGCGAACTGGCGATCATCAACGAAAAGGGCCTGCACGCGCGGGCCAGCGCGAAGTTCGTCGAGACGGTGGAACGCTTCGACGCCCAGGCCACCGTGGAAAAGGACGGCATCAGCGTCTCGGGCGATTCGATCATGGGCCTGCTGATGCTGGCCGCGCCGCGCGGCACCGCGATTCGCGTCACCACCCGCGGGGCCGAGGCGCGGGAGCTGGCCGATGCGCTGACCGCCCTGGTCGAGGATTACTTCGGCGAAGGCATGTAAGGGCCGGACATGGCCCGCACCTCCTATCACCATGGCAACCTGCGCCAGGCCCTTGTCGAGGCCACGGTGCAGCTGATCGAGGAAAAGGGCCCGCAGGCCTTTACCCTGGCCGAGGCCGCACGCCTGGCCGGGGTCAGCGCCGCCGCGCCCTATCGCCATTTCGCCGGGCGCGAGGATCTGCTGGAGGAGGTCGCCCGGCAGGGCTTCGAGGAATTCGCCGACCGGCTCGAGGCCGCCTTCGACCAGGGCCGGCCGCGGCCGCTGACCGCGTTCCTGCGCATGGGCCAGGAATACCTGACCTTTGCCGCCGAGCGGCGCGGCTTCTACATGGCCATGTTCGAATCGGGCATCTCGATCGCCGGCAATGCCGGGCTGTCGCAGGCCTCGGAACGGGCGCGCGGCATCCTGGTGCGCGGGGCCGAGACGCTGTTTGCCCAATTGCCCAATGGGCGCCGCCCGCCGCCGGGCATGGTCGCCGACCATGTCTGGGCGCTGAGCCATGGCGTGGTCGAGCTGTTCGGCCGCGGCAAGCCCGGCTCGCGCTCGCCCATCTCGGCGGGCGACATGCTGGAAAGCGGGGCGCTGATCTATCTGCGCGGGCTGGGCGTGATCCCCGACTGAAACTTTCCCATGAAAATTTCCGCCGTTTCCCTTGAACCCGGCCGGCTGCGCTCCATCTATGTAAATGTGATTAACATTCACATCGGAAAGGGACCGCAATGAACACTGACATCGCCCCGCGCCCCTCCGTCCTTGACCGGGTCGGCGCCGTGCTGGCCGGCATCCGGGACTGGCTGGACGAACGCGGGAAGGGCGCCTGGATCGCCGCCATGATCCTGGCCTTCATCGCCTGCTGGCCCTTGGGCCTTGCCATCCTGGGTTACATGATCTGGAGCAAACGCATGTTTTCCTGCCGCCACCGCCATCATCACCACCGCCACGGCCGCAGCCATGGCCTCGGATACGCGGCGCCGACCGGCAACACCGCCTTCGACGCCTATCGCGAGGAAACGCTGAAGCGGCTGGAGGACGAGCATCGCGAGTTCCTGGACTTCCTGCAAAAACTGCGCGAAGCCAAGGACAAGGCCGAGTTCGACCAGTTCATCCAAAGCCGCAAGGAACCGGATGAGCCGCCGGCTCCCAGGATCGAGCCGCAGGCGTGATGCGAAAAGGGCCGGGGATCACCCGGCCCTGCTTCAATAGGAATATTCGGCATAGATGCGGCTGAGGTCGCCCGCCCATTCGCCCTGGTATTTCTCCAGCAGCTCGTCGGCCGGCACCCTGCCGGTCTCGACGCTTTCCTTCAGCGTGTTCAGGAAATGCGTCTCGTCCGGGACCAGCCCGCCCGAGCCGGTGCGGGCCCGCGCCTTGAGCCCCGCCTCGGAAATCGCCAGCACCTCGCGCGCCAGGTCGCGCATCCTGGTGCCGTTCACCTCGGCATCCAGCGCCAGAAGGCCGGCGCCCTGCCGCCAGGATTCGCGCGTCTCGGCGTCCCAGCCCTTGACCAGATCCCAGGCCGCATCCAGCGCCGAGGCGTCGTAAAGCAGCCCGACCCACAGCGCCGGCAGGGCGCAGAGCCGCCGCCAGGGGCCGCCGTCGGCGCCGCGCATCTCGATGAATTTCTTGACCCGCGCCTCGGGGAAAACGGTGGTCAGGTGGTCGGCCCAGTCCGACAGCGTCGGGATCTCGCCCGGCAGGGCGGGCAGGCGGCCGTTCAGGAAATCGCGGAAGCTCTGCCCCAGCGCGTCGATATACTTGCCGTCGCGATAGACGAAATACATCGGCACATCGAGGACGTAATCGACCCAAGCCTCGTAGCCGAACCCGTCCTCGAAGGCAAAGGGCAGCATGCCGGTGCGTGCGGCGTCGAGGTTCTGCCAGATATGCGCGCGCCAGCTTTTCCAGCCGTTCGGCTTGCCGTCGAGGAAGGGCGAATTGGCAAACAGCGCATTCGCCACCGGCTGCAGGGCCAGCGCCACGCGCAGCTTCTGCACCATGTCGGCTTCCGAGGCGAAGTCCAGGTTCACCTGCACCGTGCAGGTGCGATACATCATCTGCGTGCCCAGCGTGCCGACCCGGCCCATGTAGTCGGTCATCAGCCGGTAGCGCCCCTTGGGCATCATCGGCATCTGGTCCTGGGTCCAGACCGGCGCCGCGCCCAGGCCGATGAAGCCCGCGCCCAGCTCGTCGGCGACGCTTCTGACCTCGGCCAGGTGCTGGTTCACTTCGTCGCAGGTCTGGTGGATGGTCTCCAGCGGCGCGCCCGAGAGTTCCAGCTGGCCGCCCGGCTCCAGGCTGACATTGGCGCCGTCGCGTTCCAGCCCGATGATATGGCCGGCCTCCAGCACCGGGGTCCAGCCGAAGCGGGCCTGCAACCCCTCCAGCATGGCCTTGACCGAGGGCTGGCCGGGCGCGGCCTCATAGGGCAGGGGCATCAGGTCGGCGTGGCGATAGCCGAATTTCTCGTGTTCCGTGCCGATCCGCCAGCTTTCCCGCGGCTTTTCGCCCGAGGCGAGGTATTCGGTCAGCTGTTCGGGACGTTCGATCGGGCCGCCGCCCTGTTGGGGAATGGACATCGGTGGCCTTTCGTTTGCCTTTGCCCGCCACAGGTGGCAAGGCGGGCGGCTCAAGTCAAGCGGGCGCGAACCGGCCTCGTCCAAAGGGTTTGGATCGTGGGCGCCCCCTCGGCCAGCGCGGCGGCGACCCGGCCCATCTCGATCCCCGGCAAGGTGGCGAAGGCGCCGGCCAGATGTTCGGCCCCCGAGGCATCGACGGGGATCAGCAGCGCCTGCCCGTCGGCGCTTTTCAGCCGCCAGTGCCGGCGGCCGTTCAGCCGCATCAGCCGGATTTCGTTCAACTCGCGCAGCGCGATCTCGCCGCCCAGCAGCCGGTTGGGCGACAGGTAGCGGATCGCGCCCTCGTCCAGCTCGACCATGCCGGGGCCCAGCGTGTCGTGGCGGAACCGCATCCGCCGCCGCGCGTCCAGCGCCCAGAGCGCCGAGGCCCCGGCGATCGCGGCGCCGATCGGCCACAGGATCCAGCCGCCCAGCGAGAACACCCACAGCCCGAAGGCGGTCGCGGCCAGCGCGGTGCCGGTCTCGGCCCAGGGGCGCAGCTTTTCGGCCAGCTCCGGGCGGATCATCCCAGGTCCAGCGCCATGTCCCGATGCGGGATGCCGGCATCGTCGTATTCCGGGCCATAGGCGGCAAAGCCCAGCTTTTCGTAAAAGCCGATGGCATGGGTCTGGGCGCCCAGCTTGGCGCGGGTGACGCCGGGCATGGCGCGCAATTCCTCCAGCGCCGCGCGGATCAGCGCCGCGCCGGCGCCGGTGCCGCGGGCGGATTGCAGCACGGCGACGCGGCCGATCTTCCCGGTCGCGCCCTGGACCAGGATGCGGGCGGTGCCCACCGCCGCGCCCGAGGCGTCGCGGGCCAGCAGGTGGATCGCCTCGCCGTCGCGGCCGTCCCATTCCTCGGCCTCGGGGACGGATTGCTCGATGATGAAGACCGCGCGCCGGATCGCGCGGCAGGTCGCAAGGTCGGTGGTCTTTTCGATCATGCGAAGTAACGCTCCAGGATGCGGCGATAGATGCGGGCAAGCTGGCGCACCTGCTCGGCCGGCACGCGCTCATCCACCTGATGCATGAAATGCCCCACCAGCCCGAATTCAAGCACCGGGCAGTGATCCTTGACGAAACGCGCGTCCGAGGTGCCGCCCGAGGTGGAAAGCGCGGGGGTCAGCCCCGTCTCCTCGCGCACCACGCCGGCGACCAGGTCGACGAAGGGGCCGGGCCGGGTCAGGAAGCTTTCGCCCGAAACGTCGGTCGAGATGGCGAAATCCACCTTGGTATCGGCCGAGATCGCCGCCGCCCGCGCCCGGATCATGCGGTCGAGGCTGCCCGACGTATACGCGTCGTTGAAGCGGATGTTGATCGTCGCCCGCACCCGTTCCGGGATCACGTTCGAGGCCGGGTTGCCGCAATCCACCGTCGTCACCTGCAAGCCCGAGGGGTCGAAATGCTCGGTCCCCTCGTCCAGCGGCGCCTCGGTCAGCTCGTGCAGCAGCCGCAGCAGCGCGTGGATCGGGTTGCGGGCGCGATGCGGATAGGCGGCATGGCCCTGGATGCCATGCGCCTCGACCTGCAGGGTCATCGAGCCGCGGCGGCCGATCTTGATCATCTCGCCCATGCGGTCGGGGTTCGAGGGCTCGCCGACGATGCAGACATCCATCCGCTCGCCATGCATGGCCATCCAGTCGAGCAGCGCGCGGGTGCCGTGCTTGCCCGGCCCCTCCTCGTCGCCGGTGATGGCCAGGACCACCGCGCCGTCCGGCGGCGGGGTCTCGGTCACGAAGCCGATGGCGGCGGCGACGAAGGCGGCGACGCCGGATTTCATGTCGGTGGCGCCCCGGCCCCAGATCCAGCCCTCGGCCTCGTGCCCGGAAAAGGGCGGATGCGTCCAGCTGGCCGGATCGCCGGGCGGCACCACGTCGGTATGGCCGTTGAAGCCGAAGCTGCGCGCGCCCTTGGCCCCCCAGCGCGCGAACAGGTTCGGCACCCCCTCGCGGTCGACGCGATGGCATTCGAAGCCCGCCGCGCCCAGCACATCCGCCAGCAGCAGCAGCGCGCCGCCCTCGTCGGGCGTGACCGAGGCGCAGCGGATCAGCCTTGCGGTCAGTTGGGCGGGATCGGGGATCGTGGTCATGGGCGGCCTTTCGCTTTTGGCCCCCTGGTTACACCGCCGGGCCCGCAAGCTCCAGCGCGCGGCGCAGCAGGTTGGCGCCGGTCAGCACCAGCAGCAGCAGCGTCCAGCGCCGGAACCGCGCCGCGTCCAGCCGGTCATGCGCCAGATAGCCCAGCCCCATGCCGATCAGCGCCGGGATGACCAGGATCGCCGAGAACGGCAGGGTCCGGGCGTTCAGCAGCCCCGATTGCAGATGCGAGGCGGTCAGCACCGCCGCGCCGATGAAGAACACCACGCCCTGCACGCGCATCTGCTCGGCCTTGGGCACGTGCAGCGACAGCAGCAGCACCAGCAGCGGCGGCCCCCAGATGCCCGAGATGCCGCCGATCAGCCCGCCGGTCACGCCGGTCGCGATCTCCACGCGGCGGCGGTGATGGACGGGCAGGACCATGCTGCGCCCCAGGATCTGCCACAGCGCGAACAGCATGATCGGCAGGCCGATCAGCGCATACATCAGCCCTTGCGGCACGCGGGTCGCGAAAAAGGCGCTGACCGGGATGAACAGCACCACCATGCCGACATGCCAGCGCCAGTCCCAGGTCGCCTGCCATGCCGGGCGCCAGCCGCCGCGCAGCGCCTGGCGGATGTTCGTGACCAGCACCGGCAGGATCACCGCGGCGACCGCCTGCTGGGCGGGCAGGAAGGAACCCAGCGCCGCCAGCATGATCATCGGCATGGCAAAGCCGATGGCACCCTTCACGAAGCCGGAAAACAGCGTGATCGCGATGGCGATCCAGAAATGGAAGGGATCGAGGCCGAACATGTTCCTTGGGCGACGCTAAGATTCTGCGGGTTCTGGCAAGGTGCTTAGCGCGCCTCGGATCTTTCCGCAAAGCACAAGAGGCAGGCTCCCAGGCGGAAAGAGGCGCCATCCCCCCGCGCGCCAGACCGGATCACCGGCAACGCCTCGGCCTGGGCCGGAAGCACGGGGCGGCTGGCACGCCCCTCGCCCCGAGCCGGAGCAGCGCCCGGATCAAGGGCGCGCTGCCGAGGAACGGCAGCGCCGACGGCCGATTGCGTGCCGGTGACGGTGGCGGACCAGACCCATCCGGCCATGTGGCGCAGGGATGTCAGCCTGACCTACGGCAGGCCCTGGATCGCTGCGCATCCGGCTGGATGTCCAGCGGTTCACGCCCCGCCATGCCAAGGCCCTCGCCAGCCGCTTCGGGCCAAGGCACGGCCCCGCCGTCACTCGGGGCGCGGACGCAATAGGCAAGCTGCTGGGCGGGGCCGGGCGGAAGGGTTCGACACGGTGTTCCCCCTTGTCCTAGGGCCGGTCGCAAAGGGGGATCGACCGTTGCCAGACCGTCCTGCTCGACGGCAGCAGCCTGGCGCTGTGCCATCGTCCCGGCCCATATTCCGTGGGCACCCAGCCCGGCAATAGGCGCGACTGACGGGACATTTTAGTTCATAATGCGGCTATATCGCGCATGATAGTTGCGCTGCAATTGCGAAACGGCTAGTCATGCTGCAACGCCGCATGAAGGAATCTGCCATGAAGGACATGCCCGCGATGCCAGCCGATACGCCTTCCGCCCTGCTTGCGCTTGCAGGCGAGGCCCTGCCGGAACTCGAATCCCTGCAATCCCGCGCGACCGAGGCGCTGCGCGCGCTGGTCGCCCCCGCGGGCAAGCCGCAACCGGCGCTTCTGGAGGAACACCAGCACGCCGCCCATGCGCTGTCCTGGCTGGCGACCTATGTCGAATCGGTGCGCCAGCTGGCCGGCTGGGCCGGGCGGCTGGCCGAGGCGGGGGGCCTGGGCCGCACCGAGGCGCTGATCCTGCAGATCGGCCTGGGCGAATACCTGACCCAGATCGCCGGCGGCATCCCGATGAGCCAGACCGAGTTCGCCCGGCTTTCGGACCTGGGCATCGACTGGAAGCCGGGCGAGGCGGCGGCCGCGCTGATGCGCGGCAATACCGCCCAGGCGCGGGCCGAGCTGGCGCGGCTGATGCAGGACAACCATGGCCGCGCCACCTTTGGCGCCACCGGGCTGGACGAGGATCTGGAGATGATCCGCGACCAGTTCCGCCGCTATGCCGACGAGCGGGTGATCCCCAACGCCCATGAATGGCACCTGAAGGACCAGCTGATCCCGATGGAGATCATCGAGGAACTGGCCGAGCTGGGCGTTTTTGGCCTGACCATCCCCGAGGAATTCGGGGGGCTGGGCCTCTCGAAAGCCTCGATGGTGGTCGTGACCGAGGAGCTGTCGCGCGGCTATATCGGCGTGGGTTCGCTGGGCACCCGCAGCGAGATCGCGGCCGAGCTGATCCTCTGCGGCGGCACCGAGGCGCAGAAGGCGAAATGGCTTCCGGCGCTGGCCTCGGGCGAGATCCTGTCGACGGCGGTCTTTACCGAGCCGAATACCGGCTCGGACCTGGGCAGCCTGCGCACGCGGGCCGTGCGCGACGGCGAGGATTGGGTCGTCACCGGCAACAAGACCTGGATCACCCATGCGCAGCGCACCCATGTCATGACGCTGCTGGCGCGCACCGACCCCGAGACCACGGATTGGCGCGGATTGTCGATGTTCCTGGCGGAAAAGACGCCGGGCACCGACGACGACCCCTTCCCGACCCCCGGCATGACGGGCGGCGAGATCGAGGTGCTGGGCTATCGCGGCATGAAGGAATACGAACTCGGCTTCGACGGCTTCCGGGTCAAGGGCGAGAACCTGCTGGGCGGCGAGCCGGGGCGCGGCTTCAAGCAGCTGATGGAGACCTTCGAATCGGCGCGCATCCAGACCGCCGCCCGCGCCGTGGGCGTGGCGCAATCGGCGGCCGAGATCGGCATGCAATACGCCATCGACCGCAAGCAGTTCGGCAAACCGCTGATCGAGTTCCCGCGCGTCGCCGACAAGCTGGCGATGATGGCGGTGGAAATCATGATCGCCCGCCAGCTGACCTATTTCAGCGCCTGGGAAAAGGACCACGGCCGGCGCTGCGACCTGGAGGCCGGCATGGCCAAGCTCTTGGGCGCGCGCGTCGCCTGGGCGGCGGCCGACAATGCCTTGCAGATCCATGGCGGCAACGGCTTTGCGCTGGAATACGCCATCAGCCGCGTGCTGTGCGACGCGCGCATCCTGAACATCTTCGAGGGCGCGGCCGAGATCCAGGCCCAGGTTATTGCACGCAGGCTACTGGACTAGGATGAAATTCCGGCCCCTGCTGGACAGCGGGGGCCGTTAGGGCATTATGGCAGCAACATGACGTAACGGAGCTGCCCATGAACCGCATCCCGATGATTTCCGTGGCCTTCGCCGCCACGCTCGGCCTTGCCGCCTGCGAGCCCGCCACGCCCGACGTTCCGGGCAGCAATATCCCGACCGGCGCCTATGTGCTGGTCGGCATCGGTTCCGACACCGTGCCGCAGCGCAATGTCGGCATGACCATCGCGGCGGACGGCTCGATTTCGGGCAAGGCGCCCTGCAACCAGTATTCGGCCAGCCAGACCGCCGAGCCGCCGGGCTTTGCGCTGGGCCCGCTGACCACGACCGAGATGGCCTGTTCGGGCAATGCCGGCCGGCTGGAGACGCGCTATCTGCAGGCGCTGTCGGCCGCCGACGGCATCACCTTCGAGGGCGGCGTGCTGACCATCAAGGGGCCGACCTACCTGACCTATGAGCCGGGCTATCGCAAGGAATGACCCCTTGCCCGGAAGGAGGCGCGCCATGCGCAAGCTGATCCTGGCCCTGTCCTTGCCCCTGGGCCTGGCCGCCTGCGCGGCCGAACCGGACGGCGCGGCGCAGATCCCCGGCGACTATGCGCTGGTCGCGGTCGAGGGCGTCACGGTTTCGGGCACGCCGAGCCTGCGCATCGCCGAGGACGGCGCGGTCTCGGGGCAGGGGCCCTGCAACCTGTTCACCGGCCGCAACAACGCCGCGCTGCCGGCGCTGGACCTGGGCGCGCTGGCGGTGACGCGCCGCGCCTGCCTGCAAGAGGGCGGCGAGCACGCGTTCTTCCAGGCGCTCGGCGCGGTGCGCGAGGCCAGGCGCGAGGGCGAGGAGCTGGTGATGACCGGCCCGGATGTCACCATCCGCTGGCGGATCGCGACGCCGTAAGCCGGGCGACCAGCCGGGCGCGTGCGGGCGGCAGGGGCTTGCCCGCATGGCTCTCGGCCAGCCGCGATTGCAGGAAATGCCCGGTCAGGGCCAGCGCGTCCTCGATCCCGCCATTGCCGCGCCCGCCCAGCATGGCGGGCAGGGGCAAGAGCCGCGGTGCCCAGTCCCCCGCCGCCTGCGCCGAAACCGCCCGGCCCGAGCGCGGGCTGACATAGGCCAGCCCCTCGCGCGATCCCGTCACCGCGCAGCTGGTCAGGTCCAGCCCGAAGCCCAGCTCGTCCAGAAGCCGCATTTCCCAGCGCAGATAGGCTTCCGCCCAATCCTCGCCCGCGTCCATCAGGTCCAGCAGCGCCTCGGTCGCGGCGGCAAGGTGGGGATGGGGGTCGCGCTCGGGCAGGGCAAAGGTCAGCAGCGCGGTGACGGCATTCACCCCGGCCAGCGCATCGGCACCGGCCAGCAGCCCCGGCCGCGCCCGCGCCGGCTCGATGCTGAAGGTGCCCAGCTGTTCCTCAAGCCGCGCCCGCCAGCGCAGGCTGACCCGGTTGCCCGGCTGCAGCATGGCGGCGCGCCTGGCGCTGGCGCCGCCGGGCACCAGGCCGCGGATCAGCCCTGCCTCGCGCGTCAGCACGGTCAGGATCGCGGCGCTTTCGCCGTGCCGTTGCAGCGCCATCACGCTGGCCTCGCCGCTCCATTCCATCGCGCCGCCTTTCCTTTCGCGCCACCCTGCCGCAATCTGGGGGCGACGGACAAGGAGGCAGGCATGTTGAAACCGTGGATCGAGGCCCAGGCCCGGCTGGTCGAAGTGGCGGCGGGGCGCGCGCCGGCGGATCTGGTGATCCGGGGCGGGCAATGGGTCAATGTCCACACCCGCGAGGTGATCCCCGGCATCGACATCGCCGTGGCCGACGGCCGGGTGGCCTATGTCGGCGCCGATGCCGGGCCCTCGATCGGCCCCGATACGCAGGTCATCGAGGCGGCGGGCCGCTACATGGTTCCCGGCCTGATCGACGCGCATATGCATGTCGAATCGGGGATGCTGACGCCCGCCGGCTTTGCCGCCGCCGTGATCCCGCATGGCACGACGACGATCTTCCACGACCCGCATGAGATCGCCAATGTGCTGGGGCTTAACGGCGTGCGGCTGATGCGGGACGAATCGCTGCTCCAGCCGATCAGCATGTTTACCCAGATGCCCAGCTGCGCGCCATCCGCCCCCGGCCTGGAGACCACCGGCCAGCCGATCACCGAGGGCGAGGTGGCGCAGGCCATGGGCTGGGACGGCATCGTCGGCCTGGGCGAGATGATGAACTTTCCCGGCGTCGCCGCGGGCGACCGGCAGATGCTGGCCGAGATCGCCGCCACCCGCGCCGCCGGCAAGACGGTGGGCGGCCATTACGCCAGCCCCGACCTGGGCCGGCCCTTCCACGCCTATGTCGCCGGCGGCGCCGCGGACGACCACGAGACCACGACCGAGGCGCAGGGCATCGCCCGCGTGCGCCAGGGCATGGGCTGCATGATGCGGCTGGGCTCGGCCTGGTATGACGTTGAAAGCCAGATCACCGCGATCACCGAAAAGGGGCTCGACCCGCGCTTCTTCATCCTTTGCACCGACGACAGCCATTCCGGCACGCTGGTCCATGACGGACACATGAACCGGGTGGTGCGCCATGCCATCGACTGCGGCTGCGATCCGCTGGTGGCGATCCAGATGGCGACGATCAACGCGGCCCAGCATTTCGGGCTGGAACGCGAGCTGGGCAGCATCACGCCGGGTCGGCGGGCGGACGTGATCCTGACCCGCGACCTGCACAGCCTGCCCATCGAGGCGGTGATCGCGCAGGGGCGGCTGGTCGCCGAAGGCGGCAAGCTGCTGGTGGATTGCCCGCGCATCGCCTGGCCCGACGAGGCGCGCAACTCGGTGCATCTGGGGCGCCGCCTTGCCGGCGCGGATTTCGCCGTGCGCGCCATGGGCGACAGCGCGCGGGTGCGGGTGATCGGCGTGGTCGAGAACCAGGCCCCGACCCGCGCGCTGACCGCCGAGCTGCCGATCCGCGACGGCGTGATCGAGGCGCAGGGCGAGACCTGCCATATCGCGCTGGTCGAACGCCACCGGGCGACGGGCGGCGTGGTGAACGGCTTCGTCTCGGGCTTCGGCTACCAGGGCCGGATGGCGGTGGCCTCGACCGTGGCGCATGACAGCCATCACATGATCGTCGTCGGCACCTGCCGCGACAGCATGGCGGCGGCGGCCAACCACCTGGGCCGGATCGGCGGCGGCGTCACCGTGTTCCGCGACGGCGAGGAACTGGCGACGGTGGCGCTGCCCATCGCCGGGCTGATGTCCGACCTGCCCGCCGAGGAAGTGGCCGAGGCGGCGCAGGGGATCGTCAAGGCGATGCAGGATTGCGGCTGCCGGCTCAACAACGCGTATATGCAGCATTCGCTCCTGGCGCTGGTGGTGATCCCCGAGCTGCGCATCTCGGACCTGGGCATCGTCGACGTGACCCGGTTCGAACTGGTCGACCTGCTGGTCTAGCCCTGCAGCCCCGGCACGACCCCCGGCCGGGATGGGCCGGGGCTGGCCGCGGCGCGTGCGTCAGTCGCCGTCGTCGGGCACTTCGTCGTCATCGCCGAAGCGGGCGTCGTCGTCATATTCGTCCTCGCCCTCGCCGACATATTTCGCCGACAGGTTGATCGAGTGATTGTCGTGGATCGGGTCCATGACGATGTCCGAGGGGATTTCGCCCGCCAGCCATTCGCGGATCTCGTCCTTGGTCTCGTCGATCTCCTGCCCGGTGACTTCGGCGATATAGGTGATGAAGGCGCGCTGGTCGCCGTCGATCTCCTCGAGGTCGCTTTCATCGGCCGCAGGCCATTTCTCGACGATGGCCTCGAAGAAGGCGGGCCAGTTGTCGCGGACGTGAACCCATTTCATCAGTAGCCTCCTCCGCCCAGGCCGCCCTGCACCATGCGCGAGGCGCCGGTGATGTCCTCGCCCACGCCGGCCACGGTATTGCACGCGGCAAGCGCAAGAAGGGTCAGGATGGCTGCGATCCGACTGAATTTCATTCTCTTTCCTCCTGCCACCAGGTTTCTGGCATGAAGCCGGGCCAGTCACCATAAAGCGGCGTGTTTTCAGGATAATCCAGGTCGGCACGATGGGCCAAGCGGGAAATCCGTGAATAGCTGACCGGGATGACATAGCGTCCGGCGGTTAAGATTCGGTCAAGGGCCCTGACCGCTGCGACGAAATCCTCATGTGTGCGGGCGTGGCCCATCTCGGCGATCATCGCCTCGGCGGCGGGGCTGTCCATGCCCATCCAGTTGCGGCTGCCCGGCTTGGCCACGCCCTCGCGGCCCCAATAGAGCCGCTGTTCGTTGCCGGGCGACAGCGACAGCCCGCGTTCATACCAGGTCATGTCGAACTGGTAATTGTTCGTCCGTTCCACATATTGCGCGGCATCGAGCATCGTCACCGTCGGCCGGATGCCCAGATTGCGCAGCGATTGCACGAAGATGTCGATGATCTGCCGGGTCTCGGCGCTGGTGCGCATGGCGCTGCCCGACTGGTTCAGCAGGATCTCGAAGGCGAAGGGGCGGCCCTTCGCGTCGCGCAGCTCGCCCTCCTGCACGGTCCAGCCGGCCTCGCCCAGCAGGTCCAGCGCGGCGCGGATGCCCCGGCGGTCGATGGCGCGCTCGCCGCCCTTGGGCAGGGCATAGCCTTCGATGGTGCCGGGCGGCAGCTGGTCGGCGAAGGGGGCCAGCAACGCGGCCTCGCGCCCGGTGGCGGGGCCGGGCTGCATCGCCAGATCGGAATTGGCGAAATAGCTGGTGATCCGCGGATCCTTGCCGCCGGTCAGCGTCATGTTGATGAAGCGATAGTTGAAGGCTTCGATCATCGCCTGCCGCACCCGCCAGTCGGCAAACAGCGGATTGCGGGTGTTCATCACCAGCCCCATGATCCCCGAGGGGCGGCCATGCGCGATCTCGGATTTCTCCATCCGGCCGTCGCGCATGGCGGGAAAGTCGAAATTGCGTTCCCAGCGCGCCGCGACCAGTTCGCGCCAGACGTCGATCTCGCCGGCCTTGAACGCCTCGAACATGGCCGAGGCATCGCCGAAATAGTCATAGCGGATCACGTCGAAATTGTGCAGCCCCCGGCTGACCGCCAGGTCGCGGCCCCAGTAATCCGGGTTGCGGCGAAAGCTGATCGCCCGGCCCGGATCGACCTTGTCGATGACATAGGGCCCCGATCCGATGGGGACCATCAGGCTGGACTGGCCGAAATCGCGCCCCTGCCATTGCGCCTTCTTCAGGATCGGCCGCATGCCCATCAGCATCGACAGCTCGCGGTCGGCGGTGTTGAAGGTGAACCGGACCGAGCGCGGCCCGGTCTGTTCCATCGTCTCGACCTTGGACCAGACGGCAGTATAGCGCGGATGCCCCTTGGTCCCCAGCACCTCATAGGACCACATCACGTCCTCGATCGTTACCGGCGTGCCGTCGGAAAAGCGGGCCTCGGGGCGCAGGGTGAACTCGACCCATGTCCGGTCGGCATCGGTCTCGACGCTTTCGGCCAGGAGGCCGTAGAGGGTGAAGGGCTCGTCGATCGAGCGCATCATCAGCGACTCGGTCACCAACCCCGGCTGGGTGAAGATCGGCCAGACCGGGTTGCCCATCAGGATCCAGGGGTTGAGCGAATCGAAGGTGCCCGTCTCGGCCAGGCGAATCGTGCCGCCCTTGGGCGCCTCGGGATTGGCATAGGGCAGGTGGGTGAAGCCGGCCGGAAGCGCAGGTTCTCCATACATTGCAATGGCATGCCGGGGTTCGGCAAGGCTTGCCAGCGGCATGGATGCAACACACAGGTACAGGGCGATTCGCCGCCAGATCGCGGATTCGTTAGCAAACTTGAAGAATCGCATGCTCGATGGCCCTGTTTTCCGGGTCGTTGGTTCTGCCCGTGCCCAGATTAACCGCCCGTTCACCTTGAAGCAAACTTACGCCTTGGACTCATGGGGCGAAAAGCGTATAGATAAGGCACTGCTCGATAGGTTTCTTGCCTGTATGAAACCTGCCTCATGACTTGCGCCCGCCTTGTGCGGGCGCTTTTTTCTTGGGGGTTTCGCGATCCGGCCGCAGCCTTGCCTGCCCGCGCCCGCCGGGGGAATCGAGCGCGCAAAAAAGTGAACGAAGCGGTATTTCCCCTGCCATCGCCGGCGGCCCCCGCGCCTTGCCGCGCCGCCGGTGTCCGACCTTGTGCGGTGCGGGCTTTTTCCCCATGCTGCGGCGGCAACAGCAACGCAGGCGTGGAGGCAGCGATGTTCCAGAAATTCCTTGGCGGCAAGACGGCGGTGGTGACGGGTTCGAACTCGGGGATCGGGCTTGGCATCGCGCATGAGCTGGCGCGGGCCGGGGCGGATCTGGTGCTGAACAGCTTTACCGACGCGCCCGAGGATCACGCCCTGGCCGAAAGCCTGGCCGCCGAGCATGGCGTCAAGGTCCGCTACATCCAGGCCGACATGTCGAAGGGGGCCGAGTGCCGCGCCCTGATCGAAAAGGCCGGCGCCTGCGACATCCTGGTGAACAATGCCGGCATCCAGCATGTCGCGCCGATCCCGGATTTCCCGGCCGAGAAATGGGACGCGATCATCGCCATCAACCTGTCCTCCGCCTTTCACACCACGGCGGTGGCGCTGCCGCTGATGCGCGAGGCGGGCTGGGGGCGGGTGATCAACATCGCCTCGGCGCATGGGCTGACGGCCAGCGAATACAAGTCGGCCTATGTCGCCGCCAAGCACGGCATCGTCGGCCTGACCAAGGTGACGGCGCTGGAGACGGCGAAGGAGCCGATCACCTGCAACGCCATCTGCCCCGGCTATGTGCTGACGCCCATCGTGGAAAAGCAGATCCCCGACCAGATGAAGACCCACAACCTGAGCCGCGAGGACGTGATCGCCAAGGTCATGCTGCACCGCCAGCCCTCGGGGCAGTTCGCCACGGTCGAGCAGATGGGCGGCACGGCGGTCTTCCTGTGTTCGCCGGCGGCCGAGCAGATCACCGGCACGACGATCTCGGTGGACGGGGGGTGGACGGCGCTTTAGGGCGCCGCCGCGACGGGGTTTCCCGCCCCTTTGCCCAAGGGGATCGCGGGCGGGCGGTCAGCCCCAGGCCGCCTCGAACTCGCGCCATTCGCCCTTGCTCATGCCGCTGTTTTCCTGCGTGACCGTCTCGCCGGCCAGGCGGCGCTTCAGCGCCTCGACGCCCCTGGCGGAAAGCTGCATGCCGCCCAGCCGGTAATCCTCGAAGGCGGCGTAGGCGAAGGGCACCCAGTCCTTGACGATGCCGCACATGGTTTCGGCATAGGTGCGGATCTCGTATTGCGCATGGGCATCGGCGCGCAGGCGCAGGAAATGGAACAGGTTGTGCAGGTCGACCTTCCAATACCATTGCGTATAGACATTCGCCGGCAGGTTCATCCGCGCCA
The DNA here is from genome assembly GCF_006386455.1 of Paracoccus sp. FO-3. Taxonomy (NCBI): domain Bacteria; kingdom Pseudomonadati; phylum Pseudomonadota; class Alphaproteobacteria; order Rhodobacterales; family Paracoccaceae; genus Paracoccus; species Paracoccus sp. FO-3. The sequence continues at coordinate 58,071 of NZ_VCBQ01000010.1, forward strand.
GTTCGCGCGCCAGGCCCTGCTGGCCCTCCTGGCTCAGCATCGCCTCGTAATGGTCATAGCTGCGCATCGCGTCCTCGCGCAGGATGTCGAGGACGCGGGCGGCCTCGTCCCCCTCCAGCACCTGGCCGCGGCCCTGGTTGTTCACCGTCGATTGCGCGGCCAGGTGTTCGGGGGCGGGGATGTAGAATTCGCGGTCCAGGATCGAATAGCGCGCCGAATATTCGTTCACGTTGGCGGTGCGGTGGCGGATCCATTGCCGGGCGACGAAGACCGGCAGCTTGACGTGGAACTTGACCTCGCACATCTCGAACGGGGTCGAGTGCCAGTGCCGCATCAGGTAGCGGATCAGCCCCTCGTCGTTGCTGACCGATTTCGTGCCGCGGCCATAGCTGACCCGCGCGGCCTGGGTGATCGCGCCGTCGTCGCCCATGTAGTCGATGACCCGCACCAGCCCGTGATCCAGCACCGGATGCGCCCGGTAGAGATGGCCCTCCATCCCCTCGGAGACGGCGCGCAGGGTGGGGCGCGGGCTGGCGCGCAGCTCGTCGATCTCGGCCTGTTGTTCGGGGGTCAGGGGCATGGCGGAATCCTTCGTGCTGTTGGGCATATCTTGTGGCACCGACGGGGGATTCAATCAACCGGCAGTATGGACGCGGCGGGTGCAGCCGATCGCCCCACGTTGCGGTCCGGCCGCCGCCATGCCAGTCTGGTCGCAGCGAACGGAAAGGAGCGACAGATGAAGGTCCGCTATCTGCACACCATGGTCCGCGTGCTCGATCTGGAAAAGACGATGGCATTCTTCCGCCTGCTCGGGCTGGAGGAGACGCGGCGAATCGACAATGAGAAGGGGCGCTTCACCCTGGTCTTCATGGCGCCGCCCGGCCAGCCGGAATGCCCGGTCGAGCTGACCTGGAACTGGGACGGCGACGACGGCCTGCCCTCGGACAGCCGGCATTTCGGCCATCTCGCCTATCGGGTCGAAGATATCTACGAGATGTGCCAGAGGCTGATGGATGCGGGCGTGACCATCAACCGCCCGCCGCGCGACGGCCACATGGCCTTTGTCCGCAGCCCCGACAACATCTCGATCGAATTGCTGCAAGAGGGCGAGGCGCTGCCGCCGCAAGAGCCCTGGGCCAGCATGCAGAACACCGGCCACTGGTAGGGGGCGGGGCCCGGCGAAAGGCGGCGCAGGGTCTGGACATACCCGGCCCGCGCCGGGTCGGGCCGGGCCGCCGCAAGAGCCCTGGGCCAGCATGCAGAACACCGGCCACTGGTAGGGGGCGGGGCCCCGGCACAAGGCGGCGCAAGGTCTGGACATGCCCGGCCTGCGCCGGGTCGGGTCGGCTGATCGCAGACCTGACCGCGCGCATTGAGACGCTGGATGCCCGGCCCGTTGCCGGGACCGGCCGGCGGGGAGAAGGGCCCCCGCGGCCGATGCCGGTGCGGGCCGGGCATGACGGCGCCGCCGGGCCATGCCGCGGCGGCGCGATTCAATAGATGTAGCGGATCTGCTCGGCCCAGAATCTTTCGACCCGGCGCCATTGCAGGTTCACCGCCTCGATGGGCGGATCGTCCAGCACGCCGGACAGTTCCAGCCCTTCGGCATGGCGGGCAAACAGCCGCGCCACGCAATCGCGCACCTCTTGCCCCGTCTGGGTCAGCCGCACCCGGACCGCGCGGCGGTCCATCTCGCAGCGTTCATGGTGGACATAGCCCAGCTCGACCAGCTTCTTGAGATTGTAGGAGACGTTCGAGCCCTGATACATCCCGCGCGAGCGCAATTCGCCCGCCGTCACCTCCGACGTGCCGAGATTGTAGATCAGCAGCGCCTGCACCGGCGTCAGGTCCGAGCGGCCCAGCCGCTCGAACTCGTCCTTGACCAGATCCAGCAAAAGCCGATGCAGCCGCTCCAGCATTTGCAGGCTTTCCAGATAGGCGTCGGCCCGGTTGGTCCGCGGCGGCAAGGGCCGCAGGGCCGGCACCGTGTGGGCAGAGCTGCGCTGTTGCATAAGCGGGTTCCGTTCTTGGCCTCGTTTCCGCCACCATGGCGCAGATTTGCCAATCTTCGGTTAATCGCCGCGCAGTTTGCTAAAATTGCGCCTATTTCCGTGCCAGCCGCTGATGGGCAAAACCCGCCACGCGGTCCAGGATGGGCAGCAGCGCCTGCGGTCCTGGGCGGGCGTCGCCCAGCCGGGCGGTGATCCAGGGATACAGATCCTGGTCGTTTTCGCTTAGCAGCGCCTCGTAAAGGTCCAGCTCCTCGGGGCTCAGCCCGTCAAGCTCGCTGTCCGAGAACGGGCCCAGGATCAGGTCCATCTCCTTGGTGCCCCGCCGCCAGCTGCGCATCCGCAGCCGCTTCAGCCTTGCTTCGTTCTCGTCCACGCTTGCCCCCGGCTTGCCTGTCCGCGGCGCCGCCCCTATGACGGGGCAGCCAGCCGCAGGATGAATTCGATGAGCTTTTTGTCGCAGACGCTCGCCCGCGTCAAACCCTCGCCCACCATCGCCATCACCACCCGCGCCCGCGAGCTTGCGGCCGAGGGGCGGGACATCATCGGCCTGTCCGCCGGCGAGCCCGATTTCGACACGCCCGCGCATATCCGCGAGGCGGCCAAGGCCGCCATCGACGCCGGCCATACCCGCTATACCGCGGTGGACGGCATCCCGGAACTGAAGCGCGCCATCTGCGACAAGTTCGCGCGGGAAAACGGGCTGGACTATGCGCCCGCGCAGGTGACGGTCGGCACCGGCGGCAAGCAGATCCTCTACAACGCACTGATGGCGACGCTGAATCCGGGCGACGAGGTCATCATTCCCGCGCCCTATTGGGTCAGCTACCCGGACATGGTGCTGCTGGCCGGCGGCACGCCCGTGGTGGTCGAGGGCGCGATGCAGAACGGCTATCGCATCACCCCCGAACAGCTGGAGGCGGCGATCACGCCGCGGACGAAATGGCTGATCCTCAATTCGCCCTCGAACCCCACCGGCGCGGGCTATGCCGTCGAACACATGCGCGCCCTGACCCAGGTGCTGATGCGCCATCCGCAGGTCTGGGTGCTGGCGGACGACATCTACGAGCATCTGGTTTTCGACGATTTCCGCTTCGTCACCCCGGCCCAGGTCGAGCCGGGGCTGAAATCGCGCACGCTGACCATGAACGGCGTGTCGAAGGCCTATGCCATGACCGGCTGGCGCATCGGCTATGGCGCGGGCCCCGAGGAACTGATTCGCGCCATGGCCAAGCTGCAGTCGCAATCGACCTCGAACCCCTGCTCGATCAGCCAATATGCCGCGCTGGCCGCGTTGCAGGGGCCGCAGGACTATATCGTGGAAAGCCGCGCCGTGTTCCAGCGCCGCCGCGACCTGGTGGTGGCGGGGCTGAACGCCTGTCCCGGCATCGACTGCCCGGTGCCGCAGGGGGCGTTCTACGTCTACCCCTCGATCGCGGCGCTGATCGGCAAGACCTCGGCCGGCGGCACGTTGATCGCGGATGACGAGGCATTCGCCACCGCGCTGTTGAACGAGACCGGGGTCGCGGTGGTCTTTGGCGCGGCCTTCGGGCTTTCGCCGCATTTCCGCATCTCCTACGCCACATCGGACGCGGTGCTGGCGGATGCCTGCGCGCGGATCAAGGGGTTCTGCGAGGGGCTGCGCTAAAGCGAAGCGGCGGGGCCGAAACCCCGCCCCGCCTGCCTTAGTTGACGAAAAGCTGCGGCCTGGTCAGGCTTTCCGGGCGCAGGATGGCGTCCAGCCGCTCTTTTGGCAAAAGCCCCTTTTCCAGCACCAGCTCATAGACGCCGCGGCCGGTCAGATGCGCCTCGGTCGCGAGCTCGGTGGCGGCGGCATAGCCGATATAGGGGTTCAGCGCCGTGACGATGCCGATCGAGCGGCGCACGGTTTCCTTCAGCACGTCGCGATTGGCGGTGATGCCGCGCACGCAATTATGCTCCAGCGTGTTGCAGGCCGCGATCAGGTGGCTGACCGAGCGGAACATGCTGTAGGCGATCACCGGCTCGAAGGCATTCAGCTGCAACTGCCCGCCCTCGGCGGCCATGGTGATGGTCATGTCGTTGCCGATCACCTCGAAGGCGACCTGGTTGACCACCTCGGGGATGACCGGGTTCACCTTGCCCGGCATGATCGAGGAACCGGCCTGTTTCGCCGGCAGGTTGATCTCGTTGAAGCCGGCGCGCGGCCCCGAGGACAGCAGCCGCAGGTCGTTGCAGATCTTCGACAGCTTGACCGCCACCCGCTTCAGCACGCCCGAGACCTGCACGAAGGCGCCGCAATCCTGCGTCGCCTCGACCAGGTCGGGGGCGGTGACGACCGGGATCACGGTGATTTCGGCCAGCCGCGCCCGCACCCGCTCGGCATAGTCGGGATGGGTGGTGATGCCGGTGCCGATGGCGGTGGCGCCCAGGTTGATCTCGCAGATCAGGCTGGCGGCCTCGGCCAGGCGCATCTCGTCCTCGCCGATGGTGATGGCGAAGGCGTTGAACTCCTGGCCCAGGGTCATCGGCACCGCCTCTTGCAGCTGGGTGCGGCCCATCTTGAGGATTTCGGCGAATTCCGCGCCCTTCTCGGCAAAGGCGCCGCGCAGCGAGGCCAGCGCCGCGATCACGTTCTGCAAGCCCCGCCACGAGGCCAGCCGCAACGCCGTCGGATAGACGTCGTTGGTCGATTGGCTCATGTTCACATGCTCGTTGGGATGCAGGTATTTGTATTCGCCTTTGGCATGGCCCATGATCTCCAGCGCGCGGTTGGCGATGACCTCGTTGGCGTTCATGTTGGTCGAGGTGCCGGCGCCGCCCTGGATCTGGTCCACGACGAACTGGTCGTGCAGCTGGCCGGCGCGGATTTCCTCGCAGGCGGCGACGATGGCGTCGCGGCGCTCGGCCGAAAGCAGCCCCAGATCGGCATTGGCCAGCGCCGCCGCCTGCTTGATCGCGGCCAGCGCGCGGATCAGCTCGGGAATTTCGCCGATGGGCCTGCCGGAGATCGGGAAATTCTCGACGGCGCGCAGGGTGTGGACGCCCCAATAGGCGTTGGCGGGCACCTCGCGGTCGCCAAGCAGGTCGTGTTCGATGCGGGTCTTGGTCATGTTCACCTCGGGCGCAGGCGCGCCGCCCGCCGGTGGCGGTGCGGGCGCGATGCGCATTTCTGTCGGATCTGTTGCGATAGGCAGGGCGTTCGCGCGCCCCATGTGTCAAAGATTTAGGCAGGATCGCGGGTATTTTCCAATGCGAAGTCGCGCTGGGTTATTCCGATCCTGCATAACCTTCGCCCAACTCGCGCGCGGCCTGCCAGACCCGCCCGGTGATGCCGCGGCCGCGCGCCGCATTGCGGTAAAGCCGGATCTCCATCGGCAGTTCCGGGGCCACGACCTCCAGCCGGCCGGTCGCGATCTCGGCCTCGACCAGCCGGCGGGGCAGCCAGACCAGGCCATGCCCGGCCACGGCCATGCTTTTCATCGCCTCGGCCATGCTGGCTTCGTCGGTATGGGCGACATAGACCCTGGGCGCGCCGGGCTGCGCCAGCGCGATGCGCGCCATGGCGTTCAGGAACGAGCCGCGGGAATATTTCAGCATCGGCATGCCCTCGGTCCGCCATTCCTGCGGAAAGCCGGGGCGGGCGACGGCGACCAGGCTGTCCTGGCCCACCACCAGATGCGGATAGCCCGCGGGGTCCAGCGGGATGTTCACCTGCGGATGGGCATAGGTCAGGAAGAAGTCATAGCCGCCCTCGGTCAGGGCCTCGATGCAGCGGTCGAAATTCTCGGGCTTGACGCGGCTGGTCATCTGCCCCGCCGCCGCCTTCAGCCGCATCAGCCAGCCCGGCAGGAAGGTCACGGTCAGGCTGTGCAGCGCCACGAAGGAAATCTCGCCGCCCCGGCTTCGGGCATGGTCGCGGAACTCGGCGCGGCGGGCGAGGATCATGCGCACGACCTCTTCGGCCGTCTCGCGGAACAGCACGCCCTCGGGCGTCAGCGACACCGGGTAGCTGTCGCGCGACAGCAGGTCGGTGCCCAGCCATTCCTCCAGCGCGCGGATGCGGCGGCTGAAGGCGCTTTGCGTGACGCCGCGCAGCTCGGCCGAGCGCGAGAAGCTGTGCGTCTCGGCCAGGCTCAGGAAGTCCTCAAGCCATTTCAGATCCATGCGCCCCCCTTTCCTGCCGCTTTAGCCGAGCCGGCGCGGGCGCGCCATGCCTGGCCGCCTTGCGGGCGGCAATCGGGCCTGAATGCTTGCCCCTGGCGGGAAAATCCGGTTTTCTGGCGGGCATCAGACGGGGAAGGGCGCATGGACGACAGCACGATGGTGACGGTGGCCGAGCTTGGCCGGATGGTCGAGTCGCTTTTCATGCGCGCCGGCTTCAACGCCCAGCAGGCCGATGCCATCGCCCGCATCATCACCGCCGCCGAGCGCGACGGCGCGAAATCGCACGGCATCTATCGCATCGAAGGCAGCCTGCGCACCCTGGCGGCCGGCAAGGTTTCCCCCGATGCGCGGCCGGAGCTGATCGACGAGGGCAGCGCCGTGATCCGGGTCGGGGCCGGCGGCGGCTTTTCCCCCGCCGCCTTCGAACTGGGCCTGCCGGCGCTGGCCGGCCGCGCGGAAAAGCTGGGGCTGGCGGCGCTGGTCATCAACGATTGCGTGCATTACTCGGCGCTGTGGCCCGAGGTCGAGGCGCTGGCGGCGCGCGGCCTTGCCGGGCTTGCCATGTGCCCCAGCTATGCCACCGTCGCCCCGGCGGGCGGCAACCGGCCGATCCTGGGCACCAACCCCATCGCCTTTGCCTGGCCGCGTGCGGGGGCCGCCCCCTACGTCTTCGACTTCGCCACCTCGGCCGCGGCGCGGGGCGAGATCGAGCTGCTGGCGCGGGCGGGCGAACCCCTGCCCGAAGGCTGGGCGCTGGACGCGGCCGGCCAGCCCACCACCGATCCCCAGGCGGCGCTGGCCGGGGCCATGCTGCCCTTTGGCGGGCACAAGGGCTCGGCCATCTCGACCATGGTCGAGCTGCTGGCGGGGGTGATGATCGGCGACCTGACCAGCCAGGGCGCGCTGGACGAACTGGGCACGCTGGCCCTGGCACCCAGGCATGGCGAGCTGATCCTGGCCTTTTCGCCGGCGCGTTTCGCCGCAGGCCGGCCCGGTGATCCGCTGGCTGCGGCCGAGGCGCTGTTCGACGCCATCCTGGGCCAGGGCGCGCGCCTGCCCGGCCAGCGCCGCCTTGCCGCCCGCGCCCGCTCCGAGGCCGAGGGCATCGCCCTGACCGCCGCCGAACTGGCGCTGATCGAGCGCTTCCAGCGCGAGGGGCTGGCGGCGCTGGGCTGATCGCGGTCCGGCGGGGGCCAAGCGGCTGCACGACCGGCGGTCGGCATGCATCGCGGCCTGTCCCGTGCGCTGGCTGCCGGAAAGCGGCTGAGCAGAATCGTCCATCCGTCCCAGGCGGTGCGGCCGGCCCCAGGGCAGGGGCCGATCATGCGCGACGCCGGCATTGCGCGGGGCTTGCAAGGCAGGCCCCCGTTCCGATCCTGTGCATCAGGTGCAGAAGCCTAGCCGTCGGTTCTCGGCTCAGGGCGGGCCACCGGGCGCGGCATCGGCGGAACTGGAGCGGCGGATCCTCGCCACGCCAGCCGCCGGACTGGCAGGCCGCCGGGCCGCGCTGCCACGGCCCCGCGGACAGGCCCGCGCGGTGCCGCGGTGCCGATCCAGAACCGCGACGGGCCGTTCGATCATGCCCGGACCTTGCGGCGGGCGGATCAACCTAGCGCATGGCGGCAAGCCAATCCTGGATCGTGGCGAGCGATTCGGGCTCGTCGAGGAAGGGGACATGGGCGCGATCGGGCACCTCGGCCAGGATCATCTGGGGATGCCGGCAGCGCATCTCGGTCGCGGTCTCATGCGCCAGCAGGTCCGAGTTTGCCCCGCGCACCAGCGCCAGGGGCAGCCCCTGCGCGGCGTCGAACAGCGGCCACAGATCGACCTCGGGCCCATTGAAGGCGGCCAGGAACGCCTCGCGCAGGGCGGGGTCGTAGTTGATGCGCAGGCCCGCGGGCGTCTCGGCGTAATGGCGCCGCGCCTCGTCCAGCCATCGGCTTGCCGGCACGCCGGCAAAGCCGGGCATGAGCGCGGGCAGGCGCTCTGCCATGTCCTCCAGGCTTTTCGCGGCCGGGTTGCGGCCGACATAGTCGAAGATCCGCTCCAGCCCGCTGCGCTGCAATGCCGGGCCGACATCGTTCAGGCACAGGCCCAACAGCCGGTCGCGCGCCGTCGCGGCCAGCAGCATGCCGATGATCCCCCCGCGCGAGGTGCCCAGCACCGCCGCCTGCGCGATGCCCAGGTGATCCAGCAGCGCCAGCGCGTCCCGCGCCTCTTGCGGGACGGTATAGCTGTCCGCGCCGGTCCAATCCGAATCGCCGCGGCCGCGGTAATCCGGCCGGATCAGCCGCACGCCGGCCAGATGCGGCGCCAGATAGTCGAAATCCCGCCCCGTCCGGGTCAGCCCCGGCAGGGCCAGGACCGCCAGCCCCTCGCCCTCGTCGCGATAGGCCAGCCGGGCGCCGTCCTCGGCCTGGAAGAAGCGGACGGGCATCACAGGTTTTCCGACTGCGGCATGCCCAGCACGTGATAGCCGCCATCGACCAGCACGATCTCGCCCGTGGTGCAGGCGCCCCAGTCCGAACACAGCCAGACCGCCGTGCCGCCGATCGCCTCCAGCGTGGCATTGGCGCGCAGCGGGGCATTGGCCTCGGTATGGCGATAGGTCTTGCGGGCGCCGCCGATGGCCGCGCCGGCCAGGGTCTTCATCGGGCCGGGGCTGATCGCGTTGACGCGAATCCCCTCGGGGCCCAGGTCGTTGGCCAGGTAGCGGACCGAGGATTCCAATGCGGCCTTTGCCACCCCCATGACGTTGTAGAACGGCGTGACCCGGTTCGAGCCGGCATAGGTCAGCGTGATGATCGAGCCGCCATTCGTCATCAGGGGCTGCGCCCGCCGGGCCAGGTCGATCAGCGAATAGCACGAAATCGTCAAGGAATTCTTGAAATTGTCGCGGGTCGTATCGATGAATCGCCCGGTCAGCTCGTTCTTGTCGGAATAGGCGACGGCATGGACCAGGAAATCCAGCCCGCCCCAGCGCGATTCGATCGCCGCAAAGGCGCGGTCGAGCGATTCGTCGTCCAGCACGTCGACATCCATCAGGAAGTCCGAGCCCAGCGATTGCGCCAAGGGCTCGACCCGCTTGCCGAAAGCCTCGCCCTGATAGGAAAAGGCCAGTTCCGCGCCCTGATCCGCCAGCGCCTTCGCAATCCCCCAAGCGATCGAGCGGTCATTCGCGACCCCCATCACAAGGCCGCGTTTGCCTTTCATCAATTCGCTCATGGCTTAACCTTTTCTTGGTTTATTCGCGGTATTTCGACAGGAGCAGCGTGGCGTTGGTGCCGCCAAAACCGAAACTGTTGGAAAGGACACTATCGAAATCGACGTCATCCATGCGCGTCTGCGCAATCTCCTCGGGCCGGATCTCGGGGTCCAGCTCGGTGATGTTGGCCGAGGCGGCGATGAAGCCCTGCTGCATCATCAAGAGCGAATAGATCGCCTCATGCACGCCGGTCGCGCCCAGCGAATGGCCGGTCAGCGACTTGGTCGATGACACCGGCGGCACCGCGCCCTCGCCAAAGACCCGGCGCAGCGCCTTGATCTCGCCCACGTCGCCCACCGGGGTCGAGGTGCCATGCGCATTGACATAGCTGACGCGCCGCCCCTCGGGCAGGGTGGACAGCGCCAGCCGCATCGAGCGCTCGCCGCCCTCGCCGGAAGGGGCGACCATGTCATAGCCGTCGCTGGTCGCGCCATAGCCGGTGACCTCGGCATAGATGCGGGCGCCGCGGGCCAGGGCGTGGCCCAGCTCCTCCAGCACCACTACCCCGGCGCCGCCAGCGATGACGAAGCCGTCGCGGGTCGCGTCGAAGGGGCGCGAGGCCGTCTGGGGCGTGTCGTTGTATTTCGACGACATCGCGCCCATGGCGTCGAACAGGCAGCTGAGCGTCCAGTCCAGCTCCTCGCCGCCGCCGGCGAAGACGATGTCCTGCTTGCCCATCTGGATCAGCTCGGTGCCGTTGCCGATGCAATGCGCCGAGGTCGAGCAGGCCGAGGTGATCGAATAGTTCACGCCCTTGATCCTGAAGGGCGTGGCCAGGCAGGCCGAATTGGTCGAGGACATGCAGCGCGTGACCATGAAGGGGCCCATGCGCTTGGGCGCGCCCTTCTCGATCACGGTGCGATGCGCCTCGAACAGGTTGGCGGTCGACGGCCCGCCCGAGCCCATGACCAGGCCCGAGCGCTCGTTCGAGACATCCTCGGGCGCCAGGCCCGCATCCTCGATCGCCTGCTGCATGGCGATAAAGTTATAGGCCGCGCCCGCGCCCATGAAGCGCAGGTTGCGCTTGTCGATATGGTCCTCGACGGCGATCTGCGGCATGCCGTGAACCTGGCTGCGAAAGCCGTGCTCGGCATATTCGGGGGCGAAGACGATGCCCGAGCGGCCAGCGCGCAGGCTTTCGGTGACCTCGGTGGCATTGTTGCCGATGGGAGAGACGATGCCCAGCCCGGTGATGACGACACGGCGCATGGCGTGCTCCTTGTTCATGTGTCAGGCGGCCGACAGGGCAACCTTCATGTCCTTGACCTCATAGATGGTTTCGCCGTCGGCCTCGACACGGCCGTCGGCGACGCCCATGGTCAGGCGACGGGTCTGGACCGCCTTTGTGAAATCGACGAAATAGCGCAAGAGCTTGCGGTCGGGGCGGACCATGCCGGTCAGCTTGACCTCGCCCACGCCAAGCGCATAGCCGCGCCCCTGCCAGCCGCGCCAGCCCAGGTTGAAGCCGGTCAGCTGCCACAGCCCGTCAAGGCCCAGGCAGCCCGGCATGATCGGATTGCCGGGAAAATGGCAGGCAAAGAACCACAGGTCGGGATGGATGTCGAATTCGGCGACGACATGGCCCTTGCCATGCGGGCCGGCATCGGCGGAAATCTCGGTGATGCGATCCATCATCAGCATCGGCGGCTCGGGCAATTGGGCATTTCCGGGGCCGAACAACTCGCCACGGGCGCAGGCCAGCAGATCTTCCTTGTCAAAGCTGGTCCGTGTCATCGTCATGCGCGTGTGTTCCCCTCGATCCGACGTTGCGTTAACTGCTGCGGCGGCTGCCGGGCAAGGCCCGCGCCGCACTTGCTTTCGGGTCTATCATTCCGTCCCGGCAGGGCGCAAGGGCGCAGGTTTTGCGGGTTTTTGCGTCGGATATGCCGGCGGTTGCCAAAGACGGAGGCGCGGCGGACGATTTGCCGCAGCTTTCCCCGCCCGGCAGGACGGGCGGGCCTTGCGCGCCATGGCCGGCGCCGCATCCGGGGGCTTTGCGCCCCCAGACCCCCGCAGGATATTTCAACACGAAAGAACCGGGCGGAGGATACCGGGCCGCGGCTTCTTTCGTGCCGAAATATCCTGGGGGAGCGCGGAACGCGCGGGGGCAAAGCCCCCATGACGGGGGAACGGGCGGTCAGCCGGCCTGTTCCGCGGCCAGTTCGCGGGTGCGGCGGGCGATCAGGGCGATGCCCGGTGCGATGTCCCCCTCGCGGATCGAGGAATAGCCCAGCCGGAAGAAGGCGCAGGGCTGCGGCGGGGTTTCGAAGAAGACCTCGCCCGGCTCGATCAGCACGCTGTCCTCTTGCAGCCTTGCCGCCAGGACGGCGCTGTCGATGCCGGCCGGTCCCTCGATCCACAGGCTCGACCCGCCCGAGCGCGCCGCCCCGGCGATGCGCAGCCCGGTGGCCGCCAGCGCCTGCTCCATCAGCGCGCGGCGGCGTTTCAGCGCCCCGCGCAGCCGCACGATATGCGCGTCGTAATGGCCGAGCGCCAGGAAATAGGCGGTGATCCTTTGCAGGTGGTTCGGCGGGTGGCGCAGCATGATGGCGCGCAGCGCGCGGGCCCGCGCGATGAAGGGCGCCGGCGCCACCATGTAGCCGATGCGCAGCCCCGGAAACAGCGATTTCGAGAAGCTGCCGACATAGATCACCCGCCCCGACCGGTCGAGCGATTTCAGCGCCGGCGCCGGCGGGGCCAGATAGGACATCTCGAAGTCGTAATCGTCCTCGACGATCAGGAAATCATGCGCGGCGGCGCGGGCCAGCAGGTCGCGGCGCCGCGCCAGCGGCATGGTCGCGCCGGTCGGGATGTTGTGGCTGGGCGTCACGATCACCAGCCGCGTCCCCTGCGGCAGCAGCTCGGGGTTCAGCCCGCCCTCGTCCACGTCGAGGAAGGTGGTCGGGCTGTGGGCGCGGCGCAGGGTCTCGGCGAAATCGGGATAGCCCGGATCCTCGGTCACGGCCAGCCGGTCGCCGCGCGCCAGCAGCTCGACGGCGATGAACAGCGCGTTCTGCGCCCCCAGCGTCACCAGCACCTCGTCCGGCTCGGCCTGGATGCCGCGGCGGGGCAGGGAATGCGAGCAGATGTAGTCGATCAGCATCGGGTCGTCGGCGCCGTAGAGATCCGAGGCCAGCTCGCCGAAATCCCGCGTCCCCCAAGCCCGGCGGGCGCAGTCGCGCCAGGCGTTGTGGTCGAAGAGCGCCGCGTCGCTTTGCCCGTAGATGAAGGGATAGCGGAAGTCGCGCCAGTTCGCCGGCTTGCGGATCACCCGCTGCCGCGGCAGCTGGCCCGCAAGCCAGCTGTCCCAGTCGAGCGCGGTCTCGTGCGGCACGGGCTCCTGCACCTTCAGCCGGCGGTGCGGCACGGTGGCGGCGACGATGATGCCGGACCGTGCCCGCGTCTCCAGATAGCCCTGGCTGACCAGCTCCTGGTAGACCAGCGTCACCGTCATCCGCGAAATCCCCAGCGCAGCGGCCAGCCCCCGTGACGAGGGCAGCCGCGTGCCCGGCCGCGCCCGCGTCTCCAGGATCGCCCGCACGATGGCCGCCGCCAGCCGCGCCTGCAGCGTGCCTGCATCGCTGTCGCGGGAAAAGAACATTTCGACGGGAATCCGGTCGCTCATCTGGCCTTATCTTTGCTTTCATCTGGACATATCGTTACGCCCCGTCACCTGCAACATTTTGCCGCAGAAGCAACCGTGCAGAGTTGCCCATGCCAATCACCGGGGCTGAGCCGACAGGCTCGGCCGCGTCGCAAGACCAACAATCGAAAGACAGGGAGTCACAAGAATGACCAACATGAACCGGGCCGGAGCCTTCCTGGCCGCGATGACGCTTGGCGCCGGCCTCGGCCTGGCCCCCGCCCATGCCGAGACCACCGTGGTCGTCGGTTACCAGCAGATCGTCGGCCCCTTCATCGCCGCCATCGCCGACGGCCGGCTGGACGCCGCGGCCAAGGAGGCGGGCTACAAGATCGACTGGCGGCAGTTTTCCTCGGGCGGCGACATCTCGACGGCGCTTGCCTCGGGCAACGTGCCGGTGGGGGTGATCGGCTCGACCGGGATCGCCGCCGCGGCGACGCGCGGGGTGGAGTTCGAGCTGTTCTGGATCCTCGACAATATCGGCAAGTCCGAGGCGCTGGTCGCCCGCAACGGCTCGGGCATCGAGAAGCCCGAGGATCTGGCCGGCAAGAACGTCGCCGTGCCCTTCGTCTCGACCTCGCATTTCCACCTGCTCGTGGGCATGGACCAAGTCTGGAAGATCGACCCGCGCGGCGTCAACATCCTGAACATGAAGCCGCCGCAGATCCTGGCCGCCTGGCAGCGCGGCGACATCGACGCGGCCTATGTCTGGCCGCCGGTGCTGACCGAGCTGATGAAGGAAGGCGCGGTCATCGCCGACAGCGAACAGATCGGCGCGGCCAGCGTGCCGACCTTCGACGGGCTGGTGGCGGACAAGAAATTCGCTGCCGAGAACCCGGACTTCATGGCCGCCTTTACCAAGGCGCTGGCCGGGGCCTATGCCGATTACAATGCCGACAAGGCGGCCTGGACCGAGGATTCCCCGCAGGTCGCGGGCATCGTCAAGATGATCGGCGGCGACGCCGCCGGCACGGTCGAGGCGCTGAACATGCTGTCCTTCCCGGATGCGGCCGAGCAGGCATCCGAGACCTGGCTGACCGGCGGCGCGGTGCGCGCGCTGGGCGAAAGCGCCCGCTTCCTGGTCGAGCAGAAGCAGATCGACGGCGCGCTGGACGATTACGCCCCCTTCGTGAACCCGAGCTTCGCCCAGGCCGCGGCGCAATAGGCGGCGGGCCCCCTGCGGGGCCGCCTTCCCGCGCGCTTCAACCCTTTCCTCTGAAAGACCGCTGATATGCAGACACTGAAAGTTTCCGACGTCAGCCTGATCTATCCGGGCCATCACAAGGGCGCCCCTGTCACGGCGCTGAAAGGCGTGAACCTCGAGGTCAAGAGCGGCGATTTCGTCGTGGCGCTGGGTGCCTCGGGTTGCGGCAAGACCACGCTCCTGAACCTGATGGCCGGGTTCATGGCGCCCTCGGCCGGGCAGATCACGCTGGGCGACCGCCCGGTCGCCGGCCCCGGCGCCGAGCGCGGCGTGGTGTTCCAGAAACACGCGCTGCTGCCCTGGCTGAACGTCATCGACAACGTGGAATTCGGCCTGAAACTGCAGGGCGTGGATGCCAGGACAAGGCGCGAGCGCGCGGTGAAGAACCTGGCGCTGGTCGGCCTGCAGGACTTCCACAAGCACATGATCTATCACCTGTCGGGCGGGATGCAGCAGCGCGTCGGCATTGCCCGCGCCCTGACCTGCGACCCGGCCATGCTGCTGATGGACGAGCCGATGGCGGCGCTGGACGCGCTGACCCGCGAGACGGTGCAGGAACTGCTGCTGCAGATCTGGCAGCAGACCGACAAGATGTATTTCTTCATCACCCACAGCGTCGAGGAGGCGCTGTTCCTCGGCTCGCGGCTGATCGTCATGTCGCCGCGGCCGGGCCGCATCACCCACACCTACGAGCTGGACTTCAACCGCCGCTTCCTGGCCGAGGGCAATGCCCGCGCCATCAAGTCCAGCCCCGATTTCATCGAGATGAGGGAGCAGATCCTTGGCATCATCTATGGCGACGAACGCGCCGGCGAGCAGGAAAAGATCCATGCTTGACCGGCTGATGAAAGCACGCCCGGCCCGGCCCGGCGTATCCTACGGCGCCCCCGGCGACGGCTCCAGCGCGCTCATCAGCCTGGCCACGGCGCTGGCGCTGATCGCGCTGTGGTTCCTGGTCACCGGCATGGGCTGGGTCAGGCCGCTGTTCCTGCCCTCGCCCGCCGCGGTCTGGGGCAAGTTCGTGCTGGCCGCGACCGAGGGGGTGTCGAACTCGACCCTGGTGCAGCATACGCTGGCCAGCCTTGGCCGGGTGCTGGGCGCCTTCTTCCTGGCGCTGGCCGTCGCGGTGCCGGTCGGCATCCTGATGGGGGTGAACCGGGTGGTCCGGGGCCTGCTGGACCCGATCATCGAGTTCTACCGCCCGCTGCCGCCCTTGGCCTATCTGCCGCTGATCATCATCTGGCTGGGCATCGGCGAGTTTCCCAAGGTCTTCCTGATCTTCCTGGCGATCTTTGCCCCCATGGCCATCGCGGCGCGCGCCGGCGTGCGCTCGGTCTCGATCGAGCAGATCCATGCCGCCTACGCCATGGGCGCCAGCAAGCTGCAGGTGATCTTCCACGTCATCCTGAAGGCGGCGCTGCCCGAGATCTTCACCGGCATGCGCATCGGCATCGGCGTGGGCTGGACGACGCTGGTCGCGGCCGAGATGGTCGCCGCCCACCGCGGCCTGGGGTTCATGGTGCTGAACTCGGCCGAATACCTGGCCAGCGACGCCGTGATCATGGGGATCATCGTGATCGGCATCCTGGCCTTTGCCTTCGACCTGCTGATCCGCCGCATCGAGCGCGCGCTGATCCCCTGGAAGGGCAAGGTCTGACCCCCGTCCGCCGGAGCTGACCCGCAACCATTCACCGCAAACGTCCCGGAGGCGCGCCCGCGCGCCGCCGACCGGGAGAGGAGTATCCACCGATGACCCGCAAGCTGACCGCCGCCGACCTGAAGGCCACCTTCGACGCCTTCAACCGCCACGACATCGACGGCGTGATGACCCATTTCGCCGAGGATTGCGTGTTCTACACCGTCGCCGGCGAGCATGAATACGGCAACAAGGTCGAGGGCAAGGCCGCCATCGCCAGGGCCTTCGAGACCGTCTGGACCACGATGCCGGACGTCGAATGGGCCGACCACACGCATTTCCTGTCCGAGGACGGCACCCGCGGCGTGTCGCAATGGACCTTCCGCGCCACCAACCCGGACGGCAGCCGGACCGAAGTTCAGGGCGTGGACCTGTTCCGCATCGCGGACGGCCGGATCGTCGAGAAGCAGGCGATCCGCAAGCAGCGCCCGGCCATCCCCGCCCCTGCCCCCGCCTCCGCCCTTGCCGAGAAATGAGGCCCGCCATGCAGGCGATCGAGAAACGAGCGGGCGCGCAGCCCTACGACCCGTTCTATGACCCCATCACCAGCCGCAGCCTGGGCCCGCGCAGCGATTACGCGCCGACCTACTGGATCGGCACCGCCGGCGAGCCGCCTGCGGACGACGGCCCGGTCACGCGCGACATGGATGCCGACGTGGTGGTGATCGGCTCGGGCTATACCGGCCTTTCCTGCGCCCTCCACCTGGCCAAGATGCACGGCATCAAGGCGACCGTGCTGGAAGCGAACGGCGTCGCCTATGGCTGCTCGACCCGCAACGGCGGGCAGGCGCAGGTCAGTTCGGGCCGGCTCAAGCGCAGCCAGTGGATCGAGCGCTGGGGCCTCGATACCGCCAAGGGCCTGCATGCCGAGGTCTGCGAAGGGTTCGAGCTGTTCCGCGGGCTGATCCGCGACCATGCGATCGACTGCGATCCGCAGGACGGCGGGCATTACTACATCGCCCACAAGGCCAGCGTGATGCCCGCGCTGCAGAAGGAGGCGGCGCTTCTGCGCGAGACCTTCGGCTATGACGCCCGCATGATCTCGCGCGACGAGCTGCACCGGACCGTCGTGCGCGACATGGAGGCGCATGGCGCCATGTGGGAGGTGGACGGCGTCGGCATCCATGCCGCGAAGCTGGCCTTCGGCTACCTGCGCGTCGCCCGCGAACTGGGCGCGAAAGTGCATGTCGACAGCCCGGTGCAGGGCTGGGAATACCGCGGCGGCGTGCATCACCTGCGCACGCCGGGCGGCACGGTGCGCGCCAAGCGCGTGGCGGTGGCGACGGCGGCCTATGCGCCGCGCGGCCTGCACCCGCGGCTCAGGGACCGGCTGATGCCGATCATGTCGAACAGCATCGTCACCCGCGTGCTGACGCCGGGCGAGCTGGAGGCGGTCGGCATCCAAAAGCTCTCGCCGCTGACCGACACCCGGACGCTGCGGCATTACTACCGGCTGCTGCCCGACAACCGGCTGCAGATCGGCTCGCGTGCCGCGATCACCGGCCGCGATGCCGCGAACCCGGCGCATCTGGAGGCGCTGAAGCAGGGGATGGCCCGCAAGTTCCCCGCCCTGCGCGGGATCGAGCTGGACTACAGCTGGTGGGGCTGGGTGGATGTCAGCCACGACATGATGCCGCGCATCACCGGACTGGCCGACCTGCCCGGCGCCTTCTATGCGCTGGGCTATGGCGGCAACGGCGTGATGTATTCCGCCATGGCCGGGCGGCGCATGGCGCAGCTGGTCGCGGGCGAGGCTGTGCCCAGGCTGCCGATCTTCAACGACGAATTGCCGCATGAGGGCTGGAGGACGCCGTTCCGGCGCCTCGGCCAATGGGGCCTCTACAAACTCTATCACTTCCGCGACGAGCGCAAATAAGGAGCCATCGCCATGAGAATGACCACTGAGGAGTCTTTT
>NZ_VCBQ01000100.1:0-17520 GCF_006386455.1 Paracoccus sp. FO-3
CGACTTACTTGGAGAATGTGGGATCAAGTCCTATGTCATGGGTATCGACTTCGGCTCTACCACTGCCAAGACGGTGATCCTCGACCTGCAAGGGCGCATGCTGTCCTCGCAGGTCGCCCATATGGGTGCAGTCAGCGGCGAGGGTGTGGCGGCTGCCATCGCAGGCGCGTTGGACTCGGCCGGCTTGGCGCAGGCTGATATCGGCCGTACGGTGGCCACCGGCTAGCGCCGATGATCCGCAGGCGTCGGATGTCGCGCTGACCCGTCTTTGACGTGCGACCAAGCTTCTGCTTGCCACCGGTAGAATGCTGCCGGGGACACCTTCCCGCCTTTGTCCTGATCGGCTCATTGGAGCGTTGTGATGGAGGAAAAAGCTCATGGCAGGTCCCTGTCTCCCTCCAGACATCAGATTGCCGGCGCCGGGGTGCTGCGGGCTTACTTCACCGCGTCCTCGATCTGCTGGCGGATCGCACCATAGGTCCCGGCGAACAGTTCCTGCGCCGCCCCATAGCCCTTCGTGGCCGTTTTCCAGGCTTCACCGGACGCATCCTTCAGTCGGGCATACCTTTCCTTCACCGCTTCCGCCTGGGCATCGAGACTCTCGATGCGCGCCTCGACTGCGGCACGCTGGTCGTCGGCCAGACGCGCCGCATCGATGCGAAGCTGGGCAATCGCCTCTGTCCAAGCGACTTCCTGCGCCTCGATTCCCGCATTCAAAGCCGCCTGGCGCGTTGCAAGATCGGCCTTTGTCGCCTCGAAGTATTCCCAGGAAGCATCCTGGAATGCCGCCCAGTCTTCAAGGGCCCGCTGCTGGGCTTCGTCGTATTGTTCCACAGTCCACGTCCCTGCGGTCGCCGCCGCTTCCGACATTCGAGCCTGATAGGCATCGCGCCGTTCGCGCAGATCGGTCAGGGCGGCTTCCGCAGCCGTCCTTGCATCGCCCTGCAGTCTCGCCGCATCCTGCTCCAGCACGACGAGCGTGCCGTCGAGAGCGGAAAGCTGCCTCTGCGACCAGGCCAGAACCTGCCGGGCCAGAGACGGCTCGCCCGCGAACTGCGCCTCGGAGGCACTCTGCGCGAAGGCCGACATGGTGCTGACCGGAGTCGCGAACTGTGCAAGAACCACAAGGCCAAGCGCCAGATACACTGTTCTCATCGTTTTAACTCTTTCCTATGGATCCTTGCTCGGCAGCGGATCAGAGCAATGCCGAAAACGCGTCCTTGATCTTGCGGATCGTCCGGTCGTGCGCCGCACGCGCCTCGGCCACACCCGCCTTGACGGCTTCCCAGGATTCGTCGCCAGCTCCCTTCACAGTTCCGACCCTGCCCTGGATCTTCTGCACCTCGTCGGACAACCGGCCGATCGCAGCATCGGCCTCCTTGCGCGCTTCGTCCACGCTTTCAGCGGCCTTCACGCGCAGTTGCTCCAGGGCCTCCTGCCAGGTGCGCCGCTGCGCCTTCAAGCGGGCAGCGACAAGATCGCGGGCCGAACCGGCCTGCTCGCGGATCACGCTGAGATAGGACTGAAACGCGGTTTCGACCTCGATCCATTCGACCTCAAGCTTGTCCTGTATCTCCTCGACCTGCAGCCGGATCTCGACCGCATCGTCACGCAGGCTGTCCGCATAGTCCTTGAGCTTGTCCCGGGAATGACGAAAACGGGCGAGGGCGTCGTCCGCATCCTTGCGCGCCTCATCCTTGAGTTCGCCGAGGTTCTTCTCTGCCTCGGAGATCATCGCGTCCAGTTCATCTAGACGCTGTTTCGTCCAGGCCACAGTCTCATGCGCGAGAGAATTCTGATTGCTCACTTTCAGTTCCTTCTTCCAGGGGTTATCCGCGCTTCCATGTCGAGCGAAGAACAGAGCGGAGTTTCACTGCCTGTCGGCGATGCCCAGAAAATCGCTGCGGCAGAGATCAGCGATCATCAGTCGAAGCTGATCGGCATAGCTTTTCGGCAGGTCGTCACAACTCATCCCACGCTGCATGATGCCGCGCAGGAGTCGAAATCCGATAATCGCCGTCACAATGGCATTGACGCGGAGGCGCACGGCGTCCTCATCGACAGATCCAGATGACAGATCTGCGACCATTTCGGTCAAGCGGTTGGACACCGGGGCAATTGCCCGCGCATGGATCAACGCGAAGGCCTCATCGTTGTCAAAGGCGCATCG
Organism: Paracoccus sp. FO-3; assembly: GCF_006386455.1. Lineage (NCBI taxonomy): Bacteria > Pseudomonadati > Pseudomonadota > Alphaproteobacteria > Rhodobacterales > Paracoccaceae > Paracoccus > Paracoccus sp. FO-3. Next base: position 2,171 of record NZ_VCBQ01000100.1, read on the forward strand.
TGCAACGAAAGATGTCCAGGAATGCGGCTCGGCATCTTCCAGCATGATATGGAGGAAGTACTTGAGCCCATCCTCCAGCGCAGCGGCATCCCCGTTCCCGAGGATATCGATGACCTCCTCGAAACGCCCCCACGCATAATCAGCAACCATCTCCGCGGCGGCGAGATAGAGTTCCCTCTTGCCGCCGAAATGGTAGGGAATCGCTGAAAGATTGGTCTTTGCCGTCTTCGTGAGCTCTCGCGTGGTCGCGCCCTCGTAGCCTACGGTTCCGATGACCTCCACCGCCGCCTCGATCAGCTGTGTACGCGTCCTGGCGCTCCGCGCTTCTTGCCCATTGCGTTCCATCGGCATGCCTCTCATCGGGTGGATCCCGAGTCGCAGCACATATTTAGTTCGTTCGTATGAAATATTCAAGATTGACTCCGACTCTCGACGTGAATTACTTCATCCTTAACGAACGTTCAGTCATCATGAGCGAGACATGCAGCCCACTGATACAAGGTCCACGATCCTCGAAGCGGCCGCCAGGCTTTACGCCGATACCGGCTATGCCGCCGTCTCGATGCGCGACGTCGCGCGTGAGGTCGGCGTGACGCAGGCGAACCTCTACCATCACTTCAACGGCAAGGATGACCTGATCCGTGCGACCCTGACCCATGTCTTCACCCGCAAGGCCAACCGGATCAGCGAACTGCTGGAACGAGACGACCTGCCCGGCGACCGCCTGATCCAATTCGCAGACCTGTTTGTCGATCTTCTTTCCGAAGATCGGGTCTTCTTCCGTCTCCTTGCGCGAGAGCTTCTGGATGGCGATGCGACCCGCCTGCGGGAACTGGCCTGTGCCGTTCTTGAACGTCCCTTTCGGCTGATTGCCGGTGTCAGCGGCAAGCGAGGAGGTCAGGATGACGACCCCTTTCGTATAGCGGCTTCAGTCATCGCATTGATCCTGGGCCGCTTCCTGATCTCGCCACTCCTGCCCCACCTACCGGGTCAGACCAAAGAACAAAACAAGCCCGCCACGGTCGCGTCACAGGTCACAGGGATCCTCCAACGCGCCTTTCCCCACGACCATCAACCGCAGGAGCGCTGAATGTCCCTGTTTAACCACATCGCATGTTCGGCTCTCATGCTGATCGCCCTTGGACTTTTACCTGCCTTCGCCCAGAATACATCGCCCGTGCCCATTGTCCGGATCGAAACCGTCGAGATCCCGATAAGCTACATCGTGCCCGGGTCGGAAATCTCCGACGGACGGATCGACGTTTCTTCCCGTCTCATGGGCTTTATCGAGCAACTCGATGTCCGCGAGGGCCAGTCCGTCAAGCGCGGTAATCTCCTCGTTCGCATCGATCCAACCGACATTGATGAAGCGATTCGCCAGGCTCGCTTCGGCGTCTCGACCGCAGAAGCCAAACTGGCCGATGCCGAAGCCGATGTGAACCGTTATTCAACCCTTGCACCCTCAGGCGCGGTGGCGACGGAAACCTTGCGCAAGGCCCAGGTCCGCCTCGGGATCGCACGCACGGCATTGGAGAGTGCACAATCCGCCCTCGCCGCAGCCGAGACACAAAAAAACTATGCCACGATCAACAGTCCGGTGGATGGCGTCGTGGTGTCCGTTGAAAAGCGCAGCGGAGAGATGGCGACCCCTGGCAGCCCCATCCTGACCGTCGAATCGCATGAAGTGCTGCTGTTCAGGACGTATATCGCAGAGCGGAATCTGCCCCTGATCGACACCGATACACCAGTCACCGTTGCGATCGACGTGTTGGGCGGCCGGCATTTTCACGGGCGTATCCGCGGCATCGTGCCTTCGGGCGACGACGTGACGCGGCGCTATGAGATCAACGTCCTGTTGCCCGCCGATCCGGCATTGGTGCCGGGGATGTTCGGTCGCGCCGAAATCCGCCTAGGCAGCGACGAGGCCATCGTCGTCCCGCGTAGCGCGCTGGTGCAGCGCGGCGGGCTGGAAGGTGTCTTCATCGTCGAGGACGGTGCCGCCAGGTTCCGCTGGTTACGGTTGGGCCGCGATCTGGGCGACAGGCTCGAGGTCGTCTCTGGCCTCGCTGCCGGTGAGAACATCCTCGCCGCACCCGCCTTCGGGCTGGCAGATGGCGCGGCGGTTGCGGAGGCTAGGCAATGACCGCCCCGAAACTCAATCTCGCCGGATGGCTGGCGCAGACCTTCATAACCTCGAAGTTGACGATCGTCTTCATCCTCGGCGTGGCCCTGGTGGGTGTGCTGGCGATCCTGCAGACCCCACGCGAGGAAAATCCCCAGATCGTCGTCCCCGGTGCTGCGGTAGCCGTCACCCTGCCCGGCGCCTCTGCCGCCGAGGTCGAGGCACTGATCGTCACGCCACTGGAGGGGATCCTCAGCGAGATTCCCGGCGTCGATCATACCGAGGGACTCGCTCGGAATTCGGTCGGCACCGTGCAGGTGCAGTTCGAGGTCGGCCAGCCCAAGGAGGAATCGCTCGTCAAGCTCTATGACCGGGTGATGGCCGCCGCCACGCTTCTGCCCGCCGATGCCGGAACGCCGGTGGTGCGCTCGGTAGATGCCGACGACGTGCCGATCCTGACGATTACGCTAGCCTCAGCTGCCTATGACGATCATGCTCTCAAGCGGATGGCCGAACGCATGGCTGAGCGCCTGCGCAGTACAGACAGCGTTTCGGTTGTCAGTGTCAAGGGCGGGCGCGACCGCGAGATCTCCATCGAACTCGACCCCGAGCGAATGCAGGCATTCGGCGTAACCCTGGGCGAGGCTTACGCCGTGTTCGAGGCGTCCAACCTCTCGGTGCCCCTTGAACCGACGGTTCGGGACGGGGCGGTCGGCGCGATCCGCCTCTCCGCTTCCTTCACTTCTGTCGAGGATGTGAAATCCCAGATCATTGCCGTCCATGATAGCCGGCCGGTCTATGTCCGCGACGTGGGCACGGTCATCGACGGGCCAAGGTCCGAAGTCGCGTCTTTCAGCCGCTTCTCCTTCGGCCCGGGCGACGATAAGTTCGCTGCGGAAGCATCCGACATGCCCGCGGTCACCATCGCGGTCGCCAAGAAGAAGGGCGCAAACGCCGTGATCGTGGCCAATGCGGTGATCAAACGGGTCGATGAAATGCAGGCCGAGTTCGTGCCGCGGGACATCCATGTCGTCGTTACCCGCGACGATGGCGAAAAGGCCAATGCCGCCGTCAACCTGCTAATCGAGCATCTCGCCATCGCCCTGGTCACGGTCGGTCTCGTGCTGATCTTCTTTCTCGGCTGGCGCGAGGCGCTGATTGTCACCGCCACCGTGCCGCTGATCTTTTCCATCACGCTGGCGGCCGATCTTTTGGGCGGGGTGACAATGAACCGGGTAACGCTCTTCGCACTGATCCTGTCGCTCGGCCTGCTGGTCGACGCGGCCATCGTGGTGATCGAGAACATCCACCGCCATTACGGCTCCGGCCGCGCAGACATCGACAAGGAGCAGGCGACGGTGCTCGCTACCAACGAGATCGGCAATGCCACCAACCTCGCCACCTTCGCGGTGATGCTGGTCTTCGCCGCGCTGTTCATGGTCACGGGCATGGCCGGCGACTATTTCTACCCCATCGCCTACAACGTACCGATCGCCATGCTGGCCTCGGTGGTCGTTGCCTATATCGTCACGCCCTGGACAGCGAACCGCTGGCTGCACCGTCACGAGGTGAAGGAATCCGACGCCCATGCCGAGGAAGCCAAACACGGCCGGCACGGCCGGATGGAACGCCTCTACCTGCGCCTGATCCGCCCGCTACAGGACCGCCCCACCGCGCGGCTCGGCTTCGCCGCGCTGATCGTGGTGCTGATGACCGCCTCGGTCATGCAGGGCGCCTGGCAGTTCGTCCGCCCCGCCGGGGTCGGCGGCCCGGTCTCGGCGCTCGGCGTCAACATCGGCTTTTTGCCCAAGGATGACAAGAACACCTTCAACATCGTCATCGCCATGCCCGAGACCGCTCCAGTCGAGGACACCGACCGCCTTGTACGCGAGATCGGAACGCTTCTCGCGGAAGATCACAACGTCCTGAACTACCAGACATGGGTGGGCCAAGCCAGCGTCGCCGATTTCAACGGGCTCTTCAAGGGCACATCGGAACGGAATGGCAGCCATGTCGCCGAGATCCGCGTCAATCTCACCGACAAGCATCACCGCAAGAGAAGTTCTATCGACATCGTGCGCGAGATGCGCCCGAAGGTCAATGCGATCCGGCAGGGCTACCCGGGCGCCACCGTCCTGCTGGTCGAGGACCCGCCCGGCCCTCCGCTGCGCTCGACCGTTCTCGCCGAAATCTACGGCCCCGATCCCGAGGGGTTGAGAATGCTCTCCGCCCAGGTCCGCGAAGCTTTCCAGGAAACCTACGATATGGTGGACATCTCCGACACCGAGCCGGTGGACGTGTCAGAGCACCGTATCATTCCCGACAAGGAAAAGGCCGCACTCTCCGGCGTCTCGACGGCGCAGATCGCCCAGACCCTGACCATGATCTATGGCGGCAATGTACTGAGCCGTGCCCATTTGGTGGACGAGAAAAATGCCGTGCCCGTGCGCGTCTTCGTCCCCCGTCGCCATGCCGTCGATCCCGAACGGCTCGACCGGATCTTCGTCACCAATGTCGCAGGCCAGCCGGTGCCGCTGTCGGAACTGGTTCGCATCGAGCCGGGCCAGAGCGACCGCCCGATCCAGCGCCGCGACAACGAGAAGGTCACCTTCGTCGGGGGCGAGCTGTCGGATTCCGTGCCGCTCTATGCCGTGCTCGACCTGCAAAACCGCCTCGACGGCATCACCGCGCCGGACGGGCGGCCGCTGCGGACCGGCAATCTCGGTCTCCGCGCGGATGCGCCCGATACCATCGGCGGCTATCAACTGCTCTGGGGAGGCGAGATGCGCATGACGCTCGATGTCTATCGCGACCTGCTCGTGGCACTCGGTGGCGCGCTGCTCCTCGTCTACCTGCTGCTGGTAGCCTATTACCAGTCCTTCATGATCCCCGCCATCGCCATGTCCTCGGTCCCGCTCGGCATCATCGGCATCTTCCCCGGCCACTCGATCGTCGGCATGGATTTCTCTGCCACTTCCATGATCGGCATCATCGCGCTCTCCGGCGTCGTGATCCGCAACTCGCTCCTGATCATCGACTTCATCCAGGACAATCGCGCGCACGGCATGCCTCTCGACGTCGCCGTGCGCGAGGCTGGCGCCGTGCGACTGCGCCCGATCCTGTTGACCACCTTCGCCATCGTTCTGGGCTCCGCAATCATGGTGACCGATCCGGTCTTCGGCGGCCTCGCCATCTCACTGATCTTCGGCACGGTGATCTCAACCGCCTTCACAGTCTTCGTCGTGCCGATCCTCTATCACCGCGACGCACTGCGCAGGGAAAGGGCAGCCGCGCGGCGCAAGGCAGCCGCAGGTTGATCGTGGGCCGCCGCCCTGGCCGCCGCCGGGCCGGGCCGCGAATCCTGGCCCGGCGCATCGCCTCTGCCTGCGGGCGCGCCACCGGCGCCATCGCCATCACCACCGAGGCAGAGGACCAGCCATGACCGTCCATTTCATCGGTGCCGGTCCGGGCGCCGCCGACCTGATCACCCTGCGCGGCGGCGACCTGATCGCCGCCTGCCCGGTCTGCCTCTATGCCGGCTCGCTTGTGCCCGAGGCGCTGCTGGCCCATTGCCCGCCCGGCGCGCGCATCGTGAATACCGCGCCGCTCAACCTCGACCAGATCATCGCCGAGATGGCGGCGGCGCACGGGGCCGGCCAGGACGTGGCGCGGCTGCATTGGGGCGACCTGTCGGTCTGGTCGGCGATGGGCGAACAGCTGCGCCGGCTGCGGGCCCTGGAAATCCCCTTCCAGGTGGTGCCGGGCGTGCCCGCCTTCGCCGCCGCCCTTCAGGCCGATCTGACCCTGCCCGGCATCGCGCAATCACTGGTGCTGACCCGCACGCCTGGCCGCGCCTCGGCCATGCCCGAAGGCAAGACGCTGGCGAATTTCGCCGCCACCGGCGCGACGCTGGCAATCCACCTGTCGATTCATGCGCTGGAGAGGGTGGTGGCCCAGCTGACCCCGCATTACGGCCCGGACTGCCCGGTGGCTGTGGTCTGGCGCGCCAGCTGGCCCGACCAGCGGGTGATCCGCGCCACCCTTGCCGGGATCGAGGCACTGGCCCAGGGCATCGACCGCACCGCGCTGATCCTCGTCGGCCCAGCCCTGGCGGCCGAGGGTTTCGCGGAAAGCCGCCTCTATGCCGCCGATTACGACCACCTCTATCGCCCGACCGGCCCGGACCCGAGGTTCCCCGAATGAGCCCCCCGGCCTGATGATCTCGGCCCCGTCCTCGGGGACCGGCAAGACCATGCTGATGCTGGGCCTGCTGACGGCCTTGCGGGCGCGCGGGCTGGCGGTGCAGCCCTTCAAGTCCGGCCCCGACTATATCGACCCGGCCTTCCACCTGGCGGCCTCGGGGCGGGCCTCGTTCAACCTGGACAGCTGGGCGATGGATGCGGGCCGGATCGCCGCCCATACCGGCGGGCAAGCGCCCGCGGACCTGGTGCTGGCCGAGGGCTCGATGGGCCTCTTCGACGGCGTGGCCCTGCCGGGCGAAACCAGCATCGGCGCCAGCGCGGAAATCACCACGCTGATGGGCTGGCCGGTGGTGCTGGTGCTGGACGTCTCGGGCCAAGCGCAATCGGCGGCGGCCACGGCGCGCGGCTTCGCAAAGCTGCAGCCGGACCTGCCCTTCGCGGGGGTGGTGCTGAACCGCGTGGCCTCGCCCCAGCACGAGGCACTGATCCGGCGCGGCATGGACCCAGCCGGCATCACGATCCTGGGAGCGCTGTCCCGGCAGGGCAATATCGAGATGCCCGAGCGGCATCTGGGCTTGGTGCAGGCCGAAGAGACCACGGAATTGCAGGCGATGCTGGACCGCACCGGCAGCTTCGTCGCTGGCGCTGCTGGTCTGGGGCGATCCCTCGCTCTACGACAGCAGCCTGCGCATTGCCGAGCGGCTGGCGGCACGGATGGCGCTGGCCACCCGCGTCATCCCCGGCATCACCGCGATCCAGGCGCTCTGCGCTGCCCATGCGGTTCCCCTGAACCGGATCGGCGCGCCGGTCCAGAGATCACCACCGGCCGCCAGCTGCGCGACCATGGCTGGCCCGAGAGCGCCGATACGTTGGTGGTGACGCTGGACTGCGGCTACGACTTCCGGACACTGCCGCCCCAGGGCGTCCACATCTGGTGGGGAGCCTTCCTGGGCATGGCCGAGCAGATCACCTGCGCCGGCCCTCTGGCCGAGGCCGGCCCGCGGATCGAGCGCCTCCGCGTCCAGGTCCGCGCCGATCACGGCTGGATCATGGACATCTACCTGCTGCGGCGCGGCTGAGGCGGCTTCACCCAATCCCCTCGACCTCCGGAGCTGGGACGAAGCGCCAGTTCCTGCGCGGTCCTGCCATGACGTTAAGGTAGTAAAGCTCGAAGCCATGAGGCGTGCCGCAGGGGTGATGCCCGCGCGGGACCAGCACCACGTCCCCGTCCTTCACCGCCATTGTCTCGTCCAGCGACCCATCATCGGTATAGACCCGCTGCACCGCCCAGCCATCCCTGGGTTTCAGGCGATGATAATAGGTCTCCTCCAGATAGGTGATGCGGGGGAAATCGTCCTCGTCATGGCGGTGGCTCGGGTATCCAGGCCCGCGCGCTGGCCGCGAACTCCTCGCTATAGCCCGGCTCCTGCGCCGATAGCGGCGCGGCGGCACCGGCCGTGAGCGCCGCCGCCAGCAGCGCCGCTCCGGCGTGGGGTCTTCAACCGATTCCTCATTCTTCTTTCTCCTGTCTCTGCGGCCGCGATCCGGCTCCCATCCACTGCGAGGCTTCGTGTGGTGACCGCCGCCCTTGCGAATCATACTTATTTCAACATTAGATGTTCGTTGCATAGATAAATACCAGATCGCAACCCAAGGGTACCCATGAAGCGAAACATGCATCCGACGCGCTTCGTCCGCGGCGGACAGACCACACAGCACTGGTGGCGCATGGCCCTTCAGGTCCTGCGCACCGCGCTGTTTTCAGGGGTAGGCGCCTTCACCCTGTCCTACTGCGTACTGATCGCGACGCATTACGAGCTGCGCTACATGCGCGAGACCCTCGTGACCTGGTTGGCGGGCTACAATATGGCCACCGGCAATCCCGACCGGCTCCTCAGCTATATCGACCATCTCGACCGGCGGCAGGAGCGCCGCGCCCGCGAGATCGCCGCGGATACTCGGATGAACGAGGTCGCCCGACAGTATAAGGAGAATGCCGGCCGGCTGGCCTGGCTCGCGGCGATACCCGCCGGGGCGGCGCTGGTGATCAGCATCGGCATCTTCGCGTGGGCGGGACGCCGCCTCGGCGAGAACCGGCATGTCCGCGGCAGCCGGCTGATCTCGCAGGCGCAGCTCGCCGACTGGTCGCGGCGCAAATGGCAGGCCTGGCGCAAGAAGTTCGGCAGCGAGAGCAAGGCTGCTGCCTATACCATCGCCGGCATTCCCTTTCCGCCGAACGCGGTCGAAGCCCAGACCGGAATCTTCGGCACCGTCGGCGTCGGCAAGACCAATGCCATCAAGGAGCTTCTGAAGACCATCCGCGCCACCAATGGCCGCGCCATCGTCTACGACCGCATGGGCAGCCTCTTGCGGGATTTCCACGATCCGGAAACCGACGTCATCATCAACCCCTTCGATGCCCGCTCGGTGGTCTGGTCGCCCTTCTTCGAGGCACGCACGCCCGAGGCGCTGGCGCAGATCGCCGAAGTGATGATCCCGCAGCGCCCATGGCAGAGCGACCCGTTCTGGAGCCAGACGGCGCGACTGGTGTTCGAATATGCAGCGCGCTCGCTGCTGAAAGCCGGGACGCCCACCAACGCCGATCTACGCCAGGCCATCATGTCGATCCCGGCCGACGACCTAGCTAAGCTGCTCGCGGGCACGCCTGGCAGCCATTTCTTCGGGCCGCATGTCGAGAAGACCTCCGCCTCGATCCGCGCCAACATGATCGCCGAGTTGCGCTTCCTCGAGTTCCTCCGCGACGACGGAGCCCCCTTCTCGGTGCGGGATTGGGTGACATCCGACCGGCCGGGTTTCCTGTTTCTGACCGGCGATGCCGAGCATTCGGCAGCGACGCGCAATGTCATCAGCACCGCGGTCGAGGTGGCGGCCAATGCGCTGATGACCTGCGAGGAACGGCGCGAGCCCTCGCTGTGGTTCTTCCTCGACGAGGTGCCGACGCTGAACCGCCTGCCCTTTCTCGTCGCGAAGCTGGCCGAGGTCCGGCAATTCGGCGGCGCTTTCGTCCTTGGCTACCAGGTCTATGCCCAGCTCGAGGACATCTATGGCGAAAAGGGCGCGCAAAGCATCGCGGGCACGCTCAACAACCGCATCGTCTTCAACACCCCGGATGCACGCACGGCCAAGCTCTTCTCGGATTCGCTCGGCTTCGAGGATCTGATCGAGCAGCGCGAGAACCTGAGCTTCGGCGCCCATGAAAGCCGCGACGGGGTCGCCTTCATGAGCCAGCGCACCGAACGGCCCATCGTCACCCCCTCGGAAATCCAGGCCCTGCCCCAGTTCGAGGCCTATATCCGCTTCGCCTATGATGCACCGACCGCCAAGGTGCTGTTTGAGCCTGTCGCGGTCGAACCCCGGGTGGAAAAGTTCATCCCCTATCGCGGCGACGGCTTCGATCTTGACGGGATGAACCCGGACCGCGCCCCTGCCCCGCCCACCGGCCCGGGCGCACCGCCCACGACGATGACACAGGCCGCATCCGATACGGCGGGTGCGGTCCAGATGGAACCACCCGCCGCATGGGCGGATTGGTCCCTGGCGCGGCAACGGACCGCTTTCGAGGATTGGCTGGAGGCTGGTCGCCGCGAGGGATTCGATACCCGGACGGGCAAGATGGAGGCGCCTCTCCCGGATCTTCCGGTGGAGGTCCTCTGGGATCACTACTGTTGCCAGCGCCTCGCCGGCCATGAACAGCCCGGCTATCGCATCGCACCCGACACCGGCAGCCTGGTCTCGGGCCGCGAACGGGCGGCAGTGAAAAACCCTGACCGCATCACCATCCCCACCTATTCCGAGGCTGTCGCGGCGTCCCTCGACGCGGAACAGACCGGGAGGGCCGCGCGACTTCCCAAGGCCGACGACAATGCCGATCCCCTCTTCGAAGCCATGGATGATCGCGGCTCACTGCTATGATGTCGCTCGGCAATGTCTCGCCGGGAGCCGCCGCCAGCGGCTATTACCAGGCCGAGGGTTATTACATCGCCGGCAGTCCGGAAGCCGAAGCCGCGGCGTCCTGGTATGGCGAGGCGGCAGCCCACCTTGCCGAACTCGGCCAGGAGATGTTCCGCGACAGGATCGACGACCAACTCTTCTCCGACATGCTGCAGGGGCACGCGCCACCGGTCGAGCGCGATGCGGAGGGGAACTGGAAGCCGGGCCAGGTCCTGGGCCGATATATCGATGGCGAGCGCAAGCACCGGCCCGGCCTCGACCTGACCTTCTCGGCCAGCAAATCGGTCTCGATCATGGCCCTGGTCGCCGGCGACGAGCGGATCGTCGCCGCCCATGACCGGGCAGTGAAGCTCGCCATGTCGGTGGCAGAGGAGCGTTTCGTTTTCACCCGGCGCGAGGTCGACGGCGAAATCGTCCCGGTCAGGGGCAAGATGATCGCCGGGCTCTTCCGTCACGACACCTCGCGCGCGCTCGATCCGCAGCTTCACACCCACGCGGTGATCCAGAACATGGTGCTCGGCCCGGACGGCAAATGGACCGCGCTGACCAACGAGGCGCTTTACGAGAACAAGATGCTGCTCGGCAGCATCTATCGCAACGGCCTCGCCTGCGAGTTGACCGAGCTCGGCTATCGCATCGACCGGGTCGGTCCGCATGGCATCGTCGAGATCCGCGACGTTCCCCAAGAGCTGATGCAGGGCTTCTCGAAGCGCCGGCAGGAGATCGAGGCGGCACTGAAGGGTCGCGGCGCGGAGCCGACGGCAAAGGACAGCGCGCTCGCCGCGCTGGCGACGCGGAAAGGCAAGCACAAAGGCATCGACCGGGACGAGCTGCGCGAGGCTTGGCTGAAGGAGGCAAAGGATCTCGGCATCGCGCGCGAGGACCTGCAGCGGATCCGCGATCATGCCGCGCGCGCCAAGGCAATGGAACTGCCCGGCGTCACCCGCGAGGGCGTGGTGCGGATCAGCGAGGAGGACAAGGCCACCGCCGCCGTCGATTTCGCCATCCGCCATGTCAGCGAACGCAATGCGGTCTATTCCGCCGACGACCTGCTGCAGGTGGCGCTGAACCGCAACAGCGAGATCGGCCACGACCGCCTCGAGGACGCGATCCTGCGCAAGGAGGCCGAAGGGCGCCTGGTGACCGTCCATCTCCATGAATTGCGCGAGACGGTGCTGGCAAAGCCCCGCCCCGAGGGCATCCACGGCGCTCTGAAAGCCTATGGCGCTGCGCCCTATCGGCACCAGGAGGGTAAGAGGGAGAGCTATTTCGTCACGCTGCAGACCGAACGCGGCGAAAAGACCCTCTGGGGCGTGGGCCTCGCGCAGGCCATGGAAACGGCAGCCGTCGAGATCGGAGAATCCGTCGCCCTGAAGGTGGTGGCCTCCGCCCCGATCAGAATCCGCGATGGCGACGGCTGGAAAGAGGTCAGCCGCAACGACTGGATGGTGGAAAAGCTCAACCCCGCGCCAGAGCGCCAGGTGCGGATCGATACGAAGATCAAGGCGCTCTATACCGACGATGCGACGCTCGCGGCCGAGCTGCGGGTCCAGGAGGAATATCGGCGCGGCCGGGCCGAGGGCGGGATCGCCCTGCCGCCCAGGCTGCGCGGCAATGGCGGCGTCAAGATGTCGGGCGAGGCGGTCCTGCGCGAGCGCCTCGGCCAGACCACGCTGACGGAGGGCCAGCGCGACGCCATCCTCATGGGCCTGTCGCCTGCTTCCGGCCGTTTCGTCGGCGTGCAGGGCTATGCCGGCACCGGCAAGACCTTCATGGTCGAGCAATTGCGCGCCTATTCCGAGCGCCTTGGCTATAGCGTGGAAGGGGCCGCGCCCACCAATCGCGCGGTGGCCGAGTTGGAGAAAGTGCTGCCTGGCTCGAAGACCATCGCCCGGTTTCGGCTCGAGGCCGATCTCGACCCGCAGCCCGCCGACAAGTCGAAAACCATCCTCGTCGTGGATGAATCCTCGATGATCGGCACCTCGGACATGCGCGATCTGATGGGCCGGGCCAACCAGGCGGGCTATGCGCGGGTGGTACTGCTCGGCGATATCAAGCAGCTCGACGCCGTGGCCGCTGGCACGCCCTTCGCCCAGCTTCAGCGCGCCGGCATGCCGACGGCGCTGATGGCCGATACCCAGCGCCAGCGCGATGGCGCGCTGCGCAACGCGGTGCTGCACGCCATTCGCGGCGAGATCGGCGCGGCCTTCGGCAATCTCAGCCGCGTCACCACGCCGACGAAAGGCGAGGTCTTCACCGCCAAGGTGGCGAACACATGGCTGGCCCTTCCCGCAGAGCAGCGCGAGGCGACCGGCCTCATCGTCCTGACCAATGCGGTGCGCGAGGAGGTGAACGCGGCGATCCGCGAGAACCTGCGCGACGAGGGCGGGATCGGCGCGACGGACAAGACCATCCGCAGCCTTGCGCCGCATTCCTTCACCCGGGCCGAGGCGGCGGAGGCGGCAAGCTACAAGCCCGGTGACGTCGTCGTGCCGATCCGCGATCTGAAATCCCTCGGCTTGGCCGCGAATGCCGTCTACCACGTCGCCGATACCCATACGCGCAGCATTACCCTGCGCCCCGAGGCGGGCGGCACTGGAATCCGCGTCCCGCTTGCACCAGGCAACAAGGCCGCGACCAGCTTCGTCGCCTATGAACAGGTGGATCGCGACTTCGCCGCCGGCGACAGGGTGAAGTTCGCGATCACCGACAGCCAGAGCGGCGTCGCCAATGGCACGCGCGGCACCATCACCCGGATCGGATCCAGCACTGTCGAGCTTCGGCTCGAGGACGGCACGTCCAAGACCCTGCCCCTCGACAGCATGGCGGCGCGCGGGCTCGACCATGCCTATGCGGTGACCGCACATGATTTCCAGGGGGCGACGGTGAACCGGATCATCGTCGGCATGATGGACGGGGAACGGCTCAGCACCCAGAAATCCTTTTATGTCGGCCTGTCGCGGGCGCGGGACGAGGTGGTGCTGGTCACCACCAATGCCGGCAAGCTGGCCGACCGGATCGAGAAGGAGACCGGCGCACGGCCGGCGGCGCTCGACGCCTATGAACAGCGGTTGCGGGATGAGGAACGGCAGCGCGAGCAGGAGCGCCAGGCCGCCACCTCGTCGGAACGCCGGGACGCCGCTGCGCCAGACCGCCACGACGCCAACACGTCACCGCGCCTATCCGCCATATCACCGGAACGCCAGCCCGCCGATGTGCTGGACCGCCAGAGCGCCAGGGATCCCGGAAATGCCGAGGAGATCCTGCGCGAACAGGCAGCGGGTCTGAAAGAGGCCGCGCGACCGCCAGAGCGCAACGACCGCGAAGCGGAGCAGACCATCCAGGAGATCGAACAGATGCAGAAGATGAAGGAGGGCCCGGTCAGATGAGACGGGAGAATGTGGACAACCGCTATCGCTTTGTGCTGGGACGGGCCGCGGCGGCACTGACGGCGGAGCATACGCCACCGGGCGAGATCTCGCGCCCGGATCACCTGGAGGCAGGAATTTCCCGGCTGGAGAGCGACCTCGCCGTCGAACGCGAGACCAACCGCCGTCTCGGCGAGGCTTTCCGCAACCTCGATGCCCGCTTCCTTTCCCTTCTCGCTGCCCATAGCGACGGCATGCGCGGGTTGATGATGACAGTAGGCCAGACGGTGCGCGAACTCCATGTCATCCGCCGGGTGCTGATCATTTCCGGCGCCACCAGCAGCGAACAGGCCGAGCGGCTTTACGACAAGGCCCTGCCGGCCATCACCGAGCTGCGCGCCACGCTCGCGCTCTGGCGTCAGCGCGAGGGCCTCGAGATCCCCGAATTCTCGCTCGAGGAGGAAGAGCGGATTCTCAACCAGCTGATCCACAATCCGGCGGTCGAGCAGGACAAGGCGGATCAGCGGGGCGAAAGCCTTGGGGAGGCTCAGACCGAAAAAGTCAGCCGCCTCCCCGATAGCTTGGACCCGAACCTCCCCGAGGAGCGTCAGCAACGCGAGATGGAGCGGGACGATGACTAGGTTTCCGGAAGGTTTTGCGGTCTGTTTCCGCCGAAAAACCCGTGGCATTCTCGTCCACAGCGGTGCCACGCTCTGGCCACAAGCTTCGAATCGTCTGATTTTTCTGAAAAAGTCATATCAGGGCAAAATTTCGGCCGAAAACGCCCCAATCCCGCAAGATCGCCCCTGCGTTCCTGGGCAAAACAGGTGCCGCAAGCGCCAGGCAGCATTGCTGCGTCAGGTGTGCCCAGAACCGAGAGGGCGACGTTGGTGGCTCTCACCCGCGAACCTTCTGCACCTCGCGCCAGCGGGCGCAGGCGGATGCCTGATCGCCCTGCTTGCCGCGCTGCCCGTGGCGGCGGAAGGCTGGCGCTCGGGCTCGTCCTTCGAGTCCCGGACAGCGGAAGCCCGACCTGCTCCGGCAGGATCCTCCTTCGCCGGTCTGGCGGTGCTCTCGAGCTTCGACCAGCCGCAGGCGCAGCAGGGCAGCAGCTTTCATCTGCCCTCTGGCGGTCCGGCGCTTGTGAAGCTGCGGGCTCTCATCCAGCATGCCGAGAGCCGCGCAGCAGGCTATGACGCCTGGCATGGGCGCGCACGGGTGCCGCCACCGAAGCCGCCGAGCCGGATGACGCTCGGAGAAATCCGGCGGTGGAACGCAGCGACGCCGGGCCAGCAGCATGCGATCGGTCGCTACCAGATCATCCCTTCCACGCTGGTCAGCCTGATCCGCCGCACCGGCCTGCCGCCGGAAACGTTGTTCGACGCGGCGGTGCAGGACCGGCTGGCCGATCTGCTGATCCACGATGCGGGCTATGCCGAGTTCGCGGCAGGCCGGCTGACGCCGGAGCGATTCATGGACAACCTGGCGCGCATCTGGGCCGGTTTCCCGCTCGCCTCCGGGCGTTCGGCCTATCACGGCATTGCCGGGAACCGGGCGACGGTCACGCGTGCCTTCTATACCGATCAGATGCGGCTGATCTTCCCGCGCGAATGGGCGCGGGCGGAATCAGGTCTGCGCATCGCGACGGGCGGATGATGTGCCGTGCCGCCGTGCCGCCGTGCCGCC
>NZ_VCBQ01000101.1:0-17436 GCF_006386455.1 Paracoccus sp. FO-3
CCCCGGCCGCGCCGAACCTGCGCCCGCGCATGGCGGAACCGCCGCTGACCGCACCGCAAGCCCCGGCCCCCGCGGGCCCGCGCCTGGGCCCGGCCAGCCGCTGATTTCTCTGTTCTCCAAATACTCCGGGGTGAGCCCCCGGAACGGGGGCGAGGGGGNCAATGCGGCGGCCGCTGGTCGGCCAGGGGCACGGTCCCCGCCTCGGCCTCGCGTTCCGCCTCGCGCTCCATCAGCATGCCGACATGGCGCGCCAGCCGCCCGATCTCGCCTTCCTGCCGGGCGACGATGCCCGACAGATCCTCGACGCTGCGCGCCAGATAGGCCACGGCCTCCTCCAGCCGTTCGATCCGTTCCTGCGTCTGCTTGTCCATCCATCCTCCATCCGCTAGACCGCCGCATGGAAAAGCCCGAGGCAAACCATGGCGAAAGATCAGAAGAAACAGCCCCGTCCCAAGGCCGAGACGCCCAAGGGGTTCCGCGACTATTTCGGCGCGGACGTGACCGAACGCAAGCAGATGCTCGACCGCATCGCCGAGATCTATCATCGCCACGGCTTCGAGCCCCTGGAAACCAGTGCCGTGGAAACCGTCGAGGCGCTGGGAAAGTTCCTGCCCGACGTGGACCGGCCCAATGCCGGCGTCTTCGCCTGGCAGGAATCGGACGTCCCCGGCGGCGGCTCCGGCGACTGGCTGGCGCTGCGCTATGACCTGACGGCGCCCTTGGCCCGCGTCGCCGCGCAGTTCCGCAACGACCTGCCCTCGCCCTATCGCCGCTATGCCATGGGCCCGGTCTGGCGCAACGAAAAGCCCGGCCCCGGCCGCTTCCGCCAGTTCTACCAATGCGACGCCGATACCGTGGGCTCGGCCTCGGTCGCGGCGGATGCCGAGATCTGCGCCATGCTGGCGGCGGCGCTGGAACATGCCGGCATCGCTCGCGGCGACTACCTGATCCGCATCAACAACCGCAAGGTGCTGAACGGCATCCTGGAGGCCATGGGCGTCGCGCAGGGCAAGCCCGCCGACGACGTGCTGCGCACCATCGACAAGTTCGACAAGGTCGGCGAGGACGGGGTGCGCCAGCTTCTGACCACCGGCCGCAAGGACGATTCCGGCGCCTTCATCGAGGGCGTGGGGCTGGCCCCCGAACAAGCCGGGCCGGTCCTCGCCTTCCTGACCTCCAAGGGCGCGGACAACGCCGAGACGCTTGCCAACCTGCGCGCCGCCGTCGGCGCCTCGGCCGTGGGCGCCGAGGGGGTCGAGGAACTGGCTCAGATCGCCGAGATGCTTTCCGCCATGGGCGTGGGCGAGGATCGCGCCGTCATCGACCCCTCGATCGTGCGGGGCCTGGGCTATTACACCGGCCCGGTCTTCGAAGCCGAGCTGACCTTCGAGATCCTGGACGACAAGGGCCGCAAGCGCCAGTTCGGCTCGGTCGCCGGCGGCGGGCGCTACGACGGGCTGGTGGAACGCTTCACCGGCCAGAAGGTGCCGGCAACCGGGGTTTCCATCGGCGTGGACCGCCTGCTCGCCGCCCTGCGCGCCAAGGGACTGATGGGCGGGACCGCGCAGGGCCCAGTCGTCGTCACCGTCATGGACCGAGAGCGCATGGCCGATTACCAGGCCATGGCCGCCGAGCTGCGCCAGGCCGGCATCCGGGCCGAGGTCTATCTGGGCAACCCCAAGAACTTCGGCAACCAGTTGAAATATGCCGACAAGCGCAGTTCTGATATTGCGATCATCCAGGGTGCAGACGAAGCCGCCAGGGGTGTGGTTCAGATCAAGGATTTGCATCTGGGAGCAATTATTTCAAATACAAACCTGAGCCATGAAGAATGGAAATCTCATCCTACCCAGATAGAAATTCCTCGCGATGAGCTTGCTGAAGCTGTCCAGGGTCTCGAGCGGACCATTGCTTCACGTAAGCGATCGCAGGCTCGTCTAAGAGGCGAAGGATGAGCAAGCGCGAGAAACAGGCCATCGGCCAGCAGATCCTAGCCGCCTTTCGCGCCGCGGGCGCCGAGGAAGTGGCGCCCGACCTGCTGCTGCCGGCCGAGACGCTGCTGGACCTTTACGGCGAGGACATCCGCGCCCGCGCCTATGTGACGCAAGACCCGATCCGGGGCGAGATGATGCTGCGCCCCGACTTCACCGTGCCGGTGGTGCAGATGCACATGGCGAACGGCGCCGAGCCCGCCCGCTATTGCTACCTGGGCGAGGTGTTTCGCAAGCAGGACCATGGCGAGACCCGGCCCGAGCATCCGCGCGACAACGAATACCTGCAAGCCGGCTTCGAGCTTTTCGCCCGCGACCCCGAGGCCGATGCCGAGGTCTTCGCCCTCTTCCACGCCATCCTCGCGCCCCTGCGACTGCAGGCCAGCATGGGCGACATGGACCTGCTGATGGATGCGGTGCGCGCCCTGCCGCTGTCCGGCGCCCGCCGCGCCGCGCTTCTGCATCACATCTGGCGGCCGCACCGCTTTGCCAAGGCGCTCGCGCGCTTTGCCGCCCCGGCCGAGCCGCGGGAGTTTCCCGAAAGCGCCGCGCCCTGGACCGGGCTGCGTTCGCCGGCCGAGATGCAGGCCCGCATCGACCGGCTGCGCAGCGACGCCGCCGAGGCCCCGCTGCCGCCGCAATGGGTCGAGCGGCTGGAGCGGCTTTTCGCCATCGAGGCCCCGGCGCCCGAGGCGCTGCGGCAGCTCCGCGCCCTCGCCGCCGAGATCCCCGACATCGCCGAGGCCGTGGACCGGCTGGAGCGCAACCTGGCGGCGCTGTCGGCACGCGGCATCGACGTGGGCGCCATCCATTTCGACGCCAGCCACGGCCGGCACACGATGGAATATTACGACGGCATGACCTTCAGCTTTGCCGCGGCGGGGCGCGCGGACTGGCCGCCGGTCGCCTCGGGCGGGCGCTACGACGCGCTGGCGGCGGTGCTGGGACAGGCGCAGGGCCGCTCGATCCCCGCGGTCGGCGGCATCATCCGGCCGGGTCTGGTCCATGAACTGGGAGGCATCGGATGATCCGGCTGGGCGTGCCGTCCAAGGGGCGGCTGATGGAGCAATGTTTCGACTGGTTCGCCGCCCGCGGCGTAACCCTGTCGCGCGCCGGCTCGGACCGCGAATATGCCGGCCGGGTCGATGGGGCGGACAACGTGGCGCTGGTGCTGCTGTCGGCGGGCGAGATCCCGCGCGAACTCATGGCCGGCCGCATCCACCTGGGCGTGACCGGCACCGACCTGATCCGCGAGAAGCTGGCGGGCTGGCGCAGCCATGTCGAGGAACTGGCGCCGATGGGCTTCGGCCATGCCGACCTGATCCTCGCCGTGCCCGCCTGCTGGAGCGATTGCGAGACCCTGGACGATTTCGCCACCATCGCCCGCGATTTCCGCGCCGAGCACGGCTTTCGCCTGCGCATCGCCACCAAGTATCACCGGCTGGTGCGCGCCTGGCTCTCGGCCGAGGAGGTCGCGGATTACCAGCTGGTGGACAGCCAGGGCGCGACCGAGGGCACGGTGGCCAACCTGACCGCCGAGGCCATCGCCGACATCACCTCGTCCGGGAAGACGCTGCGGGCCAATCACCTGAAGATCATCGGCGAGGAACCGATCCTGCGCTCGCAGGCGACGCTTCTGCGCTCGCGCGCGGCGGGGGACGAGGCCGAGGTGCGCGATTTCGCGGCGCGGCTCGGGCTTTAGAAACCCGCGGCCGGGCGGAAGCGTTGATGTCCCGCACCGCCAAGGGAGAAAGATGATGCGCCTGGTCGCCCTGATGCTGATCCTGTCCGCAAGCCCCGCGCTGGCCTCGTCCGAAGAGGCCTGGGAGCAGTTCCGCAAGGATGTCGAGAGCGCCTGCACGGCGCTGGCGCCCGAGGCGGGCGAGACGGCGATCGAGGTCAACCCCTTCGGCTCGGAGAGCTATGGCGCGGCGCTCTTGATCACCACGCTCGCCGATGGCGGGGTGGACCGCTATGTCTGCATCTATGACAAGCAGGCGGGAACCGCCGAGCTGACCGCGCCCTTTACGCCGCCGCAGGACGTGGTCGAGCCCATGGCCGACCCGGCGGGCAATGTGGCGCCGGTCGAGGACACCAGGACGGACGCGCATCTCGTCAAGCCGTGACGCCCGCGCCGGTTGTGCGGTCGCATGGGTATTTGAAGAACGAAGAAGCCGGGGTCAGTCCCCAAGCCCGACCAGCGCGCGGGCGAATTCGCGGGCGTCGAAAGCGTCGAGATCGTCGATCTGCTCGCCCACGCCGATGGCATGGATCGGCAGGCCGAAACGGTCGGCCAGGGCCACCAGCACGCCGCCGCGCGCGGTGCCGTCCAGCTTGGTCATGACCAGGCCCGAGACATCGGCCAGCTTCTGGAAGGTCTCGACCTGGCTCAGCGCGTTCTGGCCGGTGGTGGCGTCCAGCACCAGCAGGGTGTTGTGCGGTGCGCTGGGATCCTTCTTGCGGATGACGCGCACGATCTTGGCCAGTTCCTCCATCAGGTCCTGGCGGTTCTGCAAGCGGCCGGCGGTGTCGATCATCAGAAGGTCGGCGCCCTCGGCCTCGGCCCTGGTCATGGCGTCGAAGGCAAGGCTTGCTGGGTCGGTGCCCTCGGGCGCGGTCATCACCGGCACGCCGGCACGCTGGCCCCAGACCTGCAATTGCTCGACGGCGGCGGCGCGGAAGGTGTCGCCCGCGGCGATCACCACCTTCTTGCCCGCCGCCTTGAACTGGCTGGCGAGCTTGCCGATGGTCGTGGTCTTGCCCGAGCCGTTCACGCCCACCACCAGCACCACCTGCGGCCGCTTGGGATAAAGCGGCAGCGGCTTGGCCACCGGCGTCATGATGCGGGCGATCTCGCCGGCCAGAAGCTCCTTCAGCTCGGTGGCGGAAATGCGGCGTCCCATGCGGCCCTCGGCGATATTGGCGGTGACGCGCAGCGCCGTCTCGACCCCCATGTCGGCCTGGATCAGCATCTCCTCGAGCTGCTCCAGCATCTCGTCGTCCAGTTCGCGGCGCGGCTCGGCGATGGCGGGCGTGCGGCCGAAGATGCGGCCCAGCATCCCCGGACGCGCGTCGGGCGATGCGGCAGGATCGGCGGAGGGTTGGGGCTCCGCGACCGGGGCCGGCATGGGCTGCGCCGCCGGGGCGGGCGCCGGCGCCAGCCCGGCGGGCCGTTCGGGCGCCGATGCCGGCTTTTCCTCGCCGGCGCCGTCCGAGACGATCTCGTCCAGCCCCGCGCCGATCTTCGACGAGGACCGCGTCAGCCGGTCGCGCAGCTTCGAGAAAAACGACATGCACCCATCCTTCTGCTTGTGGCGCAGAACCTAGGGCTTCCGAGGCCAAAGGAAAAGGGCGCCCCGAACCGGACGCCCCTTCTTCGTTCTGAAAATACTCCGGGGTGTGGGGCAGAGCCCCACGGCAATCAGGCCTTGCCCAGGTAGATGTCCACCAGCTTGCCCAGCATCTCCAGCGCATCCTCGCGCGAGCGCTGGAAGCTGTTGCGGCCGATGATCGAGCCGTTGCCGCCACCGTCGCGGATGGCGCGGGCATCGTCGAAGACCGCATCCGCGCCCTTGGCCGCCCCGCCCGAGAACACCACGATGCGGCGGCCGTTGAAGGCCGACTGCATGCAATGCGCCACGCGCTTGGCCTGGGTCGAGATGTCGATGCCCTTGGCCTCGTAGACCTTTTTCGCCTCGCCCAGTTCCAGGTGGTCGGTCGAAAGCTTGATCTTGATGACATGGGCGCCGATCAGCGCCGCGATCTGCGCGGCATAGGCGGCAATGTCGATCGCCGTCTCGCCGTCCTTGCTGATCGCCTCGCCGCGCGGATAGGACCAGACCACGGTCGCCACGCCCTTGGCGGCGGCTTCCTTGCGCATCTCGACGATCTCCTCGATCATGTCGAGCGCCATGTCCGAGCCCGGATAGATGGTGAAGCCGATGGCCGAGCAACCCAGCCGCAGCGCATCGTCGACCGAGGCGGTGATCGCCTGGTTCTTGCCGGCCGTGTCCGACATGAGCGAATTGGCCGAGTTCACTTTCAGGATCGTGGGGATCTGGCCGGCGAAGGTGTCGGCGCCCGCCTCGATCATGCCCAGGGGCGCGGCATAGGCGTTGAGCCCGGCGTCGATCGCCAGCTGGTAATGGTAATGCGGGTCATAGCCGGCCGGGTTCGGCGCAAAGCTGCGCGCGGGGCCATGCTCGAACCCCTGGTCCACGGGCAGGATGATCATCTTGCCGGTGCCGGCCAGCTTGCCGGTCATCAGCATGCGGGCCAGCTGTGCCTTCACACCCGGCGCTTCGCCCTCGTAATTGGCGAGGATCTTGCGGACGGTATCGGTCATCTGCATCGGGAACTCCATGTCTGAATGCGGGCTGATTAACAGACCAGCCGGCAAGGGCAATCGCGATTGCGCTAACGGAACCCCCTGCCGGCGCCGGGCGTTGCTCTTGCGCTGGAACGGGGGGGCAATTGGGGGGAATTTCCAATGGCGAACGAAGATCCCGACGGCATTCCCGAACAGATCCGCCAGAACCGGCCCTTCTTCCTGGTGCTGGGACTGGCCTTCGTGGTCTCGATCGGGGCCTTTCTCTACATCCTGTTCCTCGACACCGACTCGCGCGACGTCTCGCGCAACGCGCCGCCCGCCGCGACCGCGCCGGTCGTGCCGGCCGGCGAAGCCGCGCCGGCCGAGGGGAACTGACCGCAGCCGGCAGGGGACGCATCCGTGCCCCCTGCCGCCGACGCGAATGCGCCTATCCGGCAAGGCCCAGGATTTAAGGCCCAGGATTTAAGGCCCAAGATTTCCGGGCGGAAAAGGCCCCGCAAAGGGCCCTTTCGCAGCCCGTCACGCAGGGCTCAGCGCATTTGCAGGGCCGCCACGCCGGGCAGTTCCTTGCCCTCCATCCATTCCAGGAAGGCGCCGCCCGCGGTCGAGATGAAGGTGAAATCGCCCGAGACCCCGGCCTTGTTCAGCGCCGCCACCGTATCGCCGCCGCCGGCGACCGAGATCAGCTTGCCCTCGCGGGTCAGCCGCGCCGCCTCTTGCGCCGCGGCATTGGTCGCGGCATCGAAGGGCGGGATCTCGAAGGCGCCGAGCGGGCCGTTCCAGATCAGCGTGCGGCTGGCCTCGAAGACCTCGCGGATCTTCGCCACCGTGGCGGGGCCGGCGTCCAGGATCATCGCGTCCGCCGGGCAGGCGTCCGCCGCCACCGTCTCGCTGTCGGCGCCGGCCTTGAATTCGCGCGCCACCACCACGTCCACCGGCAGGTGGATGGTGCAGCCGGTCTTTTCCGCCTTGGCCATGATCTCGCGCGCGGTATCGGCCATGTCGCGCTCGGCCAGCGACTTGCCGACCTCGATGCCCTGGGCGACCAGGAAGGTGTTGGCCATGCCGCCGCCGATGACCAGGTGGTCCACCTTCTCGATCAGGTTGCCGAGCAGGTCGAGCTTGGTCGAGACCTTGGCGCCACCGACCACGGCCGCGACCGGGCGCTGCGGATTGCCGAGCGCGGCGTCCAGCGCCTTGAGTTCCGCCTCCATCAGCCGGCCGGCCGCGGCGGGCAGGAGCCGCGCGATCCCTTCGGTCGAGGCATGCGCCCGATGCGCGGCCGAGAAGGCGTCGTTGACATAGACTTGGCCCAGGGCGGCCAGCGAGGCGGCGCAGGTCGCGTCGTTGGTTTCCTCGCCCGGATAGAAGCGGGTGTTTTCCAAGAGCAGGACATCGCCCGGCTTCAGGTCGGCCACGGCGCGCTTGGCCGGCCCGCCGATGGCCTCGTCCGCGAACTTGACCTCCTGGCCCAGGGCGCGCTCGAGCGAGGGCACCACCACCTTCAGGCTCATGCTGTCCACGCGCTTGCCCTTGGGGCGGTCGAAATGCGCCAGCAGCACCGGGATGCCGCCCTTGGCCTGGATGTCCTTGACGGTGGGCACGATCTTTTCGATCCGCGTGGCATCGCTGACCTGGCCGTTTTCGACCGGGACGTTCACGTCCACGCGGACAAGCACCACCTTGCCGTCAAGCTCCAGGTCGTCGATCGTGTTGAAATCCGCCATGCTCATGTCCCTTTCATGTTGGGCTGACCGTCCCCCGCCGGGGTTTTCCCGCATCATGACATTTTCGTCAACCGGCGGCAGAAGCCGGGCATGCGGCGAAACGCGCGGCGCCGGCGGGCGTTGTCTGGGCGGGGCGAAACGCTTATGCCTTTGCCCAAGCCATCAGAAGGAGACCCCCATGGCCGAGATCAAGGATCCCGAGAACACGGTCATCATCGAGCTGAAGGACGGCCCGGTGGTGATCGAGCTGCTGCCCGACGTGGCGCCGAAACATGCCGAGCGCATGAAGGAACTGGCCCGCGCCGGGAAATACGACAACGTGGCCTTCCACCGCGTGATCGAGGGCTTCATGGCCCAGACCGGCGACGTGGAACATGCCAACATGGAGAACAACTACAATCCGGGCCGCGCCGGCACCGGCGGCTCGGACCTGCCCGACCTGCCGGCCGAGTTCTCGCGCCTGCCGCATGACCGCGGCACGCTGGGCGCGGCGCGCTCGATGAACCCGAACTCGGCCAACAGCCAGTTCTTCATCAATTTCAAGGACAACCATTTCCTGAACGGCCAGTATACCGTCTATGGCCGGGTCATCGAGGGCATGGAGCATGTCGACAAGATCGCCCGCGGCGAGCCGCCGGCGAATCCCGACCGGATGATCTCGGTGAAGGTTGCGGCCGATGTGGAATAAGCTGCTGGTTCCCGCCCTGGTGCTGGCCGCCGGCGCCGCCGCCCATCCAGCCCTGGCCGAGGGCCTGCCGGGCGTCACCGACGGGCCGGGCCCGAACCTGGTGATCGAGGTGGCCGATTCCAAGGGCGCCGCCAAGGGCCGGATCGTGCTGGACCTTTACAACGACAAGGCGCCGAACCATGTCGAGCGCCTGGTGACGCTGGCGAAATCGGGCGCCTATGACGGGGTGGTGTTCCATCGCGTGATCGACGGCTTCATGGCCCAGACCGGCGATGTCGAATTCGGCAAGCACGGCAGCGATACCGCGCGGGCGGGCATGGGCGGCTCGAACATGCCGGACCTGGCGGCCGAGTTCAACGATGTCAGCTTCCAGGCCGGCACGGTGGGCATGGCGCGGGCGCAGGATCCCAACAGCGCCAACAGCCAGTTCTTCATCGACCTGGCGCCGGCGACCTTCCTGGACGGGCAATATACCGTGGTCGGCCAGCTGGTCGACGGCTGGGACGTGCTGAACGCGATCAAGAAGGGCGACCCGGCCGCCAATGGCGCGGTGGTCGAGCCCGACTACATGGTCAAGGTGACGGTCGAGGAGTGATCCCCGGCCCCGCCTGACCACGGCCCCGCGTTCCGGCGCGGGGCCTTTTCCATGGGGGGTGTCCGCCAAGGTCATCCGAGGATGACCCGCCTGCGATGCAGGACGAGGCGGCCAGTCGCGAAACGGCTCCGGTATCAGCAGCTGCCGGCCCGGATGCCAGCCAGACGGCTTGTCTATCTCGGGCCAGACCTCGTGCCAGCCATCCTGAACGATGGCTGAGGGCGCCCTCAGGGGTCTGATCTTGATACCCAAACTCGCCCCCGCAGCACGAGCATATCGCCCAGGATGGGCAATCTCCCGCTGGCCCATAGTGAAGGCTGCTGCAGACCGCAGACATGGCGGAAAGGTGCGGGTTTTTCATGCCAGGCGGGAATGGCGGAGGCTTGCCGATAGGCCGGACCGCGTGGCGGAAAACGGCCGAAGGGCTTGCCCTTGCGCGGCTGGGCGGGGCCGGAAAGGCCCCTTGCCCTGCCCCGCCCAAGCCGCGCCGCGGCGTGGGCCGGCTGTCCGCGGCGGATCAGGCCAGGGCGAGCTTCTTGGCCACCAGTTCGTTCACCGCGGCCGGGTTGGCCTTGCCGCCGGTGGCCTTCAGCACCTGGCCCACGAACCAGCCGGCCAGCTTGGGATTGGCCCGCGCCTTTTCGACCTGCGCCGGATTGGCGGCGATGATCTCGTCCACCGCCGCCTCGATGGCGCCCAGGTCGGTGACCTGCTTCATGCCGCGCGCCTCGACGATCTGGGCCGGATCGCCGCCTTCGGTCCACAGGATCTCGAACAGCTCCTTGGCGATCTTGCCCGAGATCGCGCCCGAGCCGATCAGGTCGATCACGCCGCCCAGTTGGGCGGCCGAGACGGGCGAGGTCTCGACGCTCAGCCCTTCCTTGTTCAGCCGGCCGAACAGCTCGTTGATGACCCAGTTCGCCGCCTGCTTGCCGTCGCGCCCGGCGGCGACCTGCTCGAAATAGTCGGCGCTTTCGACCTCGGCGGTCAGCACGCCGGCATCGTATTCGGACAGGCCCAGTTCGGTGACGAAACGCGCCTTCTTCTCGTCCGGCAGTTCCGGCATCGCGCCGGCGATCTCGTCCACCCAGGCCTGCTCGATCTCCAGCGGCAGCAGGTCGGGATCGGGGAAATAGCGGTAGTCATGCGCCTCTTCCTTGGAGCGCATCGAGCGGGTCTCGCCCCGGTCGGGGTCGTAGAGCCGGGTTTCCTGCACCACCTTGCCGCCGTCCTCGATGATGGCGATCTGGCGGCGGGCCTCGTAGTCGATGGCGGCCTGGATGAAGCGCAGCGAGTTCATGTTCTTGATCTCGCAGCGGGTGCCGAGATGGCTGAAATCGCCGGTCTCCTGGTAGCGCTCATAGGCGCCGGGCGCGCAGACCGAGACGTTCACGTCGGCGCGCAGGTTGCCGTTCTGCATGTTGCCGTCGCAGGTGCCCAGGTAGCGCATGATCTGGCGAAGTTTCGCGACATAGGCGGCCGCTTCCTCGGGGCCGCGGATATCGGGGCGGCTGACGATCTCCATCAGCGCGACGCCGGTGCGGTTCAGGTCGACGAAGGACATGTTCGGGTCCATGTCGTGGATCGACTTGCCGGCATCCTGTTCCAGGTGGATGCGCTCGATCCTGACGCGGCGGGCGACGCCGGGGGCCATGTCCACGATCACCTCGCCCTCGCCCACGATGGGGTGATAGAGTTGGCTGATCTGGTAGCCCTGCGGCAGGTCGGGATAGAAATAGTTCTTGCGGTCGAAGGCCGAGACCAGGTTGATCGCCGCCTTCAGGCCCAGCCCGGTCTTGACCGCCTGCGCCACGCAGAATTCGTTGATGACCGGCAGCATCCCCGGCATGGCGGCGTCGACGAAGGCGACATGGCTGTTCGGCTCGGCCCCGAAGCCGGTCGAGGCGCCGGAAAACAGCTTGGCGTTCGAGGCGACCTGGGCATGGACCTCCAGCCCGATGACCAGTTCCCAGTCCTGTTTCGCACCCTGGATGGTTTTCGGTTCGGGGGCGGTATAGGTCAGATGGTCGAGCATGGCATTTCCCCTGGCAAGGCTGCCCCGCCTTCTAGGCGCTTGGCGCGCGGCTCGCAAGGGTCGCGCGGGCGGTGGAACAAAGCCGCGGCCGGAAGGTTGGCCCCGACATGGACGGGATGAAAGCCATGGGATTTTTCCACGCCGCCCGGCTGCGTGCGCCCAGGCCGCAGGGCCGCGGGACCGGGAAGGAGGCGGCGCATGTCCACCGCGGAAGTTGAGGCCGGCTCGCTTGCCGAACTGGCCCAGGCCGAGGCGGCCTGCACGCGCTGCCCGCTTTATCTCCACGCCACGCAGGTCGTTCCGGGCGAAGGGCACCGGCAGGCGCGGATGATGGTGGTAGGCGAACAGCCCGGCGACAAGGAAGACCTTGCCGGCCGCCCCTTCGTCGGTCCGGCCGGGCAGCTTTTCGACCAGATCCTGGCCGAGGCGGGCATCCCGCGCGGGCAGGTCTTCGTCACCAATGCCGTCAAGCATTTCAAGTTCGCGCCCCGCGGCAAGCGCCGCCTGCACCGCCGCCCCAATGCCGGCGAGATCGACCGCTGCAAATGGTGGCTGGGG
This sequence comes from Paracoccus sp. FO-3, assembly GCF_006386455.1. Classification (NCBI taxonomy): domain Bacteria; kingdom Pseudomonadati; phylum Pseudomonadota; class Alphaproteobacteria; order Rhodobacterales; family Paracoccaceae; genus Paracoccus; species Paracoccus sp. FO-3. The sequence continues at coordinate 11,925 of NZ_VCBQ01000101.1, forward strand.
CAGGAACTCAAGCTGGTGGCCCCCGCCGTCCTGGTGGCGATGGGCGCGACGGCGGTGCGCAGCCTGCTCGGGCGACCGGCGACGATCTCGTCCCTGCGTGGCGAGATCCGCCGGCTGGAGGGCGGCATGCCGATGATCGTGACCATCCATCCCTCCTGGCTGCTGCGCATCCGCGATGCGGCCGAGCGGGAGACCGAGCGCAGGCGGTTCCTGGCCGATCTGAAGCGGGGCTGGGGGCTGGTGGGCGGCTGACCGCGCATTTGCGGGAACATTCGCGCGCTTGGCCGGTTCACATTCACCTTGGAAGCACAGGCCGGCGCAAGCGATGTCCCTCTCGTGCCCCGACAAGTCGGGACGCAATCGCAAAAGCGGTGGCGGTCCCGGTCGCGGCCGGCGGTTTCCGGGGTCGAGGCGGCCCTGCCCCTGGCGGTCGCGGCCCCGCTGCCGGATACGGCAGGGGCTGGACGGCTGCCGAACGGGCCGCCTCGATTTCGCTTGGTCCTGCGCCTTGCACGGGAACCAAGGCCGGCGCAGGGGGTTTGGAAAATCCCCCTGCCGGAACGCCCCCTCAACCGGAATGAGGCCCCAGCATGAGACCACCGCTTGCCGCAAAGGCCCGAACCAACCCGCCAATCGGGCGGCAGGACCGGCCGGCAGCGGGCCTGCGCGTCCCGTGGTCCGGCCGCTTTCAGCAACGCGGCGGCTGAGCCATGGCGCTGGAGACCTATCGCAAGAAACGCGATTTCGCCGCGACGCCGGAACCCAAGGGCGGGCGCATCCGCAAGGGCGGCGACGCCTTCGTGGTCCAGAAACATGCGGCGACGCGGCTGCATTACGATTTCCGGCTGGAGCTGGACGGGGTGCTGAAAAGCTGGGCCGTCGCCAAGGGGCCCAGCCTGGTGCCCGGCGAAAAGCGCCTGGCGGTGCATGTCGAGGACCACCCGCTGGAATATGGCGATTTCGAGGGCACCATCCCCAAGGGCGAATATGGCGGCGGCACCGTCATCCTGTGGGACCGCGGCACCTGGACGCCGGTCGGCGATCCGCATCAGGGCTATGCCAAGGGCCATCTGGAATTCACCCTTCATGGCGAAAAGCTGCATGGCCGCTGGCATCTGGTCCGCATGCGCGGCAAGCCGCGGGAAAAGCGCGAGAACTGGCTGCTGATCAAGGGCGAGGACGAATTCGCCCGGACAAAGGACGCGCCCGACATCCTGGAAGAGCGGCCGGAATCGGTCAAGACCGGCCGGCAGATCGCCGATGTCGCGGGCGAGGCGCCGGGCTGGTCCTCGAAGACCGGGCGCATCCGCAAGCCGGCCGGGCGGGCGAAAAAGCCGAGGGCCGCGCCGGAGCCGGACCCCGAGCCGCCCGAACCGGCGGCGGTCAAGGGCGCGCGCAAGGCGGCGATGCCGGGTTTCGTCGAGCCGATGCTGGCCACGCTGGCCTCGGCCGCCCCGCAGGGCGAACGCTGGCTGCACGAGATCAAGTTCGACGGCTACCGCCTGCAAGCGCGGATCGAGGCGGGACGGGTCAAGCTTCTGACCCGCAGCGGGCTGGACTGGACGACGCGCTTCGGCAAGGCCGTGCCCGCCGCCCTGCGCGACCTGCCGGTGGGCGCGGCCATCCTGGATGGCGAATTGGTGGTCGAGACCGATGCCGGCGCCTCGGATTTCTCGGCCCTGCAGGCAGATCTCAGCGCCGGGCGGTCCGACCGCTTCGCCTTCTACGCCTTCGACCTGCTTTATCTGGACGGATACGACCTGTGCAGGGTGCCGCTGGTCGAGCGCAAGGCGCTGCTCGGCCGGCTTCTGAGCCAGGAAGGCGGCATCCTGCGGTTCAGCAGCCATTTCGACGAAGGCGGCGCGCTGGTCCTGCGCCATGCCTGCCGGCTGAGCCTCGAGGGGATCGTGTCGAAGCTGCGCGACGGGCCCTATCGCGCCGGGCGCGGCCGGGCCTGGATCAAGTCGAAATGCTCGGCCCGGCAGGAATTCGTGGTGGCGGGCTATGTCCCCTCGTCGGTGTCGCGCCGCGCCATCGGCTCGCTGATCCTGGGCGTTTACGAGAATGGCGGCTTGCAGCATGTCGGCCGCGTCGGCACCGGCTTTTCCGCCGCCGTGGCCGAGGATCTGTTCCGCCGGCTGGAGCGGATGCGCATCCCCGACAGTCCCTTTGCCCAACGCCTGACCACCGACGAGGCGCGGCAGGCCCGCTATGTCCGCCCCGAACTGGTGGCCGAGGTCGAGTTCCGCGCCTGGACCGCCGACGGCCACCTGCGCCACGCCGCCTTCCGCGGCCTGCGCGAGGACAAGCCCGCGGCCGAGATCGTGCGCGAAACCGCGCAGCCTGCCGCGAAACCCCCGGCGCCGCAGCGGCGGCGGGTGCGGCTGACCCATCCCGACCGGCTCTATTGGCCCGAGGAAGGCGTGACCAAGGAAGGGCTGGCCGATTACCATGCCGAGGTCTGGCGCTGGATCGCGCCCTGGATCACCGGCCGGCCGCTGGCGCTGCTGCGCTGCCCGAACGGCATCGACGGCGAGCGGTTCTTCCAGAAGCACGCCTGGAAGGGGCTGAACCCGCATATCTCGCTGCTGCGCGATCCCAAGGAGCCGCAGGGCGAGCCGCTGATCGGCATCGAGGATCTGGACGGGCTGATGGGGCTGGTGCAATCGGCCGCGCTGGAGATCCACCCCTGGGGCGCGACCGCCGCCGATTGGGAACGGCCGGACATGATCACCATGGACCTCGACCCCGGCGAAGGCGTCGCCTGGCCGCTGGTGGTCGAGGCGGCGCGGGAGTTGCGCCGGCGGCTCGAGGATCACGGCCTTGCCGGTTTCGTCAAGACCTCGGGCGGCAAGGGGCTGCATGTGGTCGCGCCCCTGCGCCCGCAGGCGGAATGGCCGGCGGTCAAGGCCTTCACCAAGGCGCTGGCCGATGCCATGGCTGCCGACGATCCCGGCCGCTATGTCTCGACCATCAGCAAGGCGCGGCGGCGGGGCAGGATCCTGATCGACTATCTGCGCAACCAGCGCGGCGCGACGGCCGTCGCCGCCTATTCCACCCGCGCCCGGCCCGGCGCCGCCGTCTCGGCCCCGCTGCGCTGGGACGAGCTGGACGCCGGCATCGGCCCGGCCTGGTTCACCCTGCAGAACATGCCGACGCGGCTGGCCACGCTGGGCTCGGACCCCTGGGACGGCTTTCGCGCCGCCGCCGCACCGCTCGAGGCACCGCGCAGCCGCCGCCGGAAGGCAGGCTAGCGCCGCCTGGGCTTGCTTTCCGAGGCGATGCTTTTCTTCAGCGCCTCCATGATGTTGATGACATTGCCCGCCGTGGCCGGCGCCTCGGGCTTCGCCCTGACCGCGCGCTTGCGTCCCTTGGTCTTGGCCGCGATGATGTCCAGAAGCTTCTCCTGCACCGGATCGGCCACCAGCGAGGGCTCCCAGGGCACGCTACGCTCCTCGATCAGCCGCGTGACCAGTTTCAGCAGCCCGGCATCGACCTTTTCGTCGCCGATCCGGTCGAAGTAATCCGCCTCGGGCCGCACCTCGTCGCCATAGCGCAGGGTCCACAGCACGATGCCCTTGTCGCGCGGCTCCAGCATCACCGCGCGCTCGCGGCGGTAAAGCACCAGCCGCGAGATGCCCACCGTCCCGGTCGCGCCCATGGCGTCGCGGATCACGCCATAGGCTTCCTCGCCGATGGGATCGTCCGGGACCAGGTAATGCGGCTTGTCATACCAGATCCAGCCGATCGAATCGGCCGGCACGAACATGTCGATATCGATGGTGCGGGCGCTTTCCAGCGCCACCGAGGCGATCTCGTCATCCTCCAGCAGCACGTGGTCGTCCTCGCCGCGGGGATAGCCCTTGACCTCGTCCTCCTCGGCCACGGGCTTGCCGGTCTCGGCATCGACATAGCGGCTGACGACGCGGTTGCCGGTGCGGGCGTTGAGCGTGTGGAAGCGCAGCTTCTCGCCCTCGCCGGTGGCCGGCATCATCGACACCGGGCAAGTGACCAGCGACAGCTTCAGATAGCCCTTCCAGAAGGAACGCGGCGCCATCAGGGTTCGTCGCGGATGGGCCCGTCATCCGGGCGGCGGTCGGGCAGGTCGCCCCCCTCCGCGCGCTCGCGGTTGCCGGCGTGGTCGTGGTGCTGCTGGTTCTGCACATGCCGGCTGTCGAGCCCGCGCTGCTGCGAATGCCGCGCGGTGTCGCGGTTGGACAGAACCTCGTTCTCGGGCAGGTTCTCGGCCGTGCCGGGGGTCATGCCGCCCGAGGCGTCGCCCTTGCCCTGATCCTGCTGCCCTGCCCCGAATTTCTTGCGACTTGCATGGGCCATGGCGCTTTCCTCCTGCATCTCTGGCGTCAGGGGTCTCAACCGCGCTGGCGGTGCAATGTTCCCTGGTGCGGCCGGATTGACGAATCCCTGGACAAGGGATAGGAACAAATCAGGAACACATTGACTGAAACCATGTCCGCTCGCCCTTTCCCATCCGGGGTGGCGCCTTTCGGACGGGCGCCAGTCCCCGCGGCGCCGCAGCCGACCGCGCCGACCCTGTCCGAAGCCTTCGGCACCCGTCCCCTGGCGGGCGCGGCGCCCGGATTCGTCCTGGCCGCCCTGCCGCCGGGGCTGGTGCTTTGGGCGCAGGACCGGCTGAGCCGGGCCGAGTTCGGCGCCCCCTTCCTGCCCGGCATGGGCCGCGATCTGCTGCGGCTGGACCTGACGCGCCCCGCCGATGTGCTGGCGGCGCTGGAGGACGGGCTGCAAGGCCGCGCCCTTGCCGCCGTGGTGGGCGAGATCCATGGCCCCGCCCCGGCGCTGAGCTTTACCGCCAGCCGCCGCCTGGCGCTGCGGGCCGAGGCGGCGGGCCTGCCCTGCTGGCTGATCCGCCATGCCGCCCGGCCGGAACCCAGCGCGGCGCGGATGCGCTGGCGGCTGGCGCCGCTGCCCTCGGTCCCCGACCCGGACGACCCGCAGGCGCCGGGCGCGCCGCGCTGGCTGGCGGAACTGTTCCGGGCGCGCGGCCGGCCGCCCTCGACCTGGGTGGCGCGCCATGACCGGGCGGCGGATCGTCTCGATTTCTCTGCCCCGCCTCGCGATCGAGAGTTGGCAGAGCCGCGCCGCGCGCCGGGGCGACGCCTGGCCTGACGAGATCCCGCTGGCCCTGGCCGCGCCCGGCCCGCATGGGCCCGTGATCCATGCCGCGAACCGGGCCGCCGAGCAGGCGGGCGCCCGGATCGGCGCCCGCGCCGTGGATTGCCGCGCCATCTGCCCCGCATTGCGCATCGAGCCGGCCGAGCCCGACCGCGACGCGGCCAGGCTGGCGCGGCTGGCCTTCTGGGCGCGACGCTGGGGGCCCTGGAGCACGCCCGACGGCGATGACGGCATTGTCCTCGACACCACCGGCGCCGCGCATCTGTTCGGCGGCGAGGCGGCGATGCTGGCCCAGATCCAGGCCGGCTTCGCCCGCGCCGGGCTGACGGCCGGGCTGGCGCTGGCGCCGACGCGCGGCGCG
>NZ_VCBQ01000102.1:0-17436 GCF_006386455.1 Paracoccus sp. FO-3
CGCAGCCGGGCGACCGGAAGGGCCGGCCATCTCCGGCTGCGGACAGCCGGTCGCGCCGCCGCAATCGGCAGGGCTTAGGACCATTCTCAGAGCCGCCCGGCTTGTCCCATCGGTTCTTGCGGCAAGGGACCGATCCCCCGGATAGCGACCGTCTCGACCAAGGGGCAGCTGCCCGCGGCGATCCGTAAGCGCCGGGACCGGGATGCCGGCACGCGGCTGATCGTCGAGGAAACCCCCGCAGGGGGTATTGCTGAAGCGTGCCCTGGCCATCGCCCCGACACGGTCGGACCATGTCTTGGGGATGCTGCCCTTCGCCGCCCGGCCGAAATCGCTTGAGGACAGGGAGGCCGCCAGGCTGGCCGAGGCCCGCTGCACCATGATCGCGGTGGATACCGATACCGTCATTCGCCACCCGACCGGCGATCACCGCGAGCAATCGGCGCGAACGCGCCAGGCCGGGGGCGGACAGCACGTCTGGCGGCGGTGCTGCAGGGCCTGCCGGAACCGGATGGCAGGGCTTCACCAGCAGAGCCGGGATGCCGATCCGGCAGATCGCCTTCCGGCGAGCGGCCGTGCCTTGCCGCCGAGGCAGCGAAAGATCGGCTATTGGCTGACGCGCAGCCCGATCTCTCGCGTCAGAGCGAACAATGCCTTGAGTTGCGACGGGGTAGGGACCGCCCCCAGGTGCTGGATCGACGCGATCAGGCCGATGCTGCCGAGAAGCTGGTTCTGCGAGCCGAGGATCGGCGCGGCGACGGCGTTGATGCCCAGCAGCGATTCCTCGGGCGCGGTCGCGTAGCCCGCCGCGCGGATGGCGTCGAGCTGCGCCGCCAGAACCGCTTTGGAGGTGACGCTTTTCGGCGTGATCTGCGGCAGCGCGTCGGGCAGGGTGCCCAGCAGTTCGGGCGAACCGAAGGCCAGGAACACCTTGCCCTGAGCCGAGGAATGCAGGCTCAGCTCGCTGCCGGGACGGACGCCGATCTCGATCGGCTGGTTGCTGCTGACCGTGGCCAGGATGAAGGCCGAGCGCGGCGCGGGGATGCTGAGCACCACCGCCATGCCCAATTCGTCGCGGGTGGCGCGCATCAGGGGCAGGGCCAGTTCGGCCAGGCTTGCGCCGGCGGGGGCCTGTTGCGCCATCAGCCATAGTTTCGGCCCCAGCGCATAATGCGAAGTGACCGGATCCTGGACGATCAGCCCATGTTCGATCAGGGTGCGCAGATGCTTGAAGGCGGCCCCCTTGGCGATGCCGACATCGGCGGAAACCTGCGTCACGCCCATGGGCGAATCGGCAAAGGCGATACGCTCGAGGATGCGCAGGCAGGTGTCGGCGGCCCGGACGGTCTCGGCCTTTTCCAAAGTGTTTTCCCCGTGATTTTGCTTCCCCTTTCCCTGTGTTGACGCCTTTGACCTGTCGTGTCAATATGAGAACAGCGTTCCCTGTATGGGAACATAGGAGGAGAGAAACATGAAAACAAAGACCGCCGTCCTCGCCCTGATGGGAAGCCTGCTTTCGACCGCAGCCTGGGCCGATCCCGTTACGCTGCGCCTGGGCCATGCCGTATTCGAGCAGCATCCGATCCACGACACCGCCGTCCGCTTCAAGGAAGCGGTCGAGCGGCTGTCGGATGGCGACATCAAGATCGACATCTTCCCCTCGCGCCAGCTTGGCGACGTGAAGGAATTGATGGAGGGCGTGCAGTTCGGCACCGTCGACATGACGGTGAACTCGACCTCGGCCTATTCGACCCTGGAGCCGTCGATCGACGCCTTCCAGCTGCCGGGCCTGATCCCCGATTACGAAGGCTTCGCAACCATGGCGAAGACGCCGGAAGCGCGGGCGATCATGGACAGGCTGGAAAACCACATGATGGTCGCCCTGGGCCTCTACGACGGCGGGCAGCGCCATTTCCTGACCGTCGGCGCGCCGGTCGAAAGCCTGGCCGACATGCATCACAAGAAGACCCGCGTCGCGCCCAACCGGATGTTTCTGGACGCGTGGCAGGCGGTGGGCGTGAACCCGACGCCGATGGCCTATGGCGAGGTCTATTCGGCGCTGGAAACCGGCACGCTGGATGCGGTCGAGATCAACCTGACCTCGATCGAGAGCGAGAAATATTACGAGATCGCCAAGGGCGTGTCGCTGACCGGCCATTACTTCTGGCCCAGCTTCCTGCTGATCAACCAGATGAAGTTCAACGCGCTGACGCCCGAGCAGCAAGAGATCATGCGCCAGGCCGCCGACGAGATCGTCGAGCCGCAGGTGATGGCGGTCAAGGAGCTGGACGAGCAGATCAAGGCCCATCTGGCCGAACTGAACATTCCCGTCGTGACGCCCTCGGATGCGTTCAGGGCCGAATTGCAGGCCACCTTCGCCCCGGTGGTCGAGAAATACGAGGCCGCCGACCCGCTGATCGCCGATTTCGCGGCGGCGGCGAAAAAGCTGGCCCCGGCCGCCCAATAACGTCCAGGCGCGCGGGCCGGTCCCGCGCCTTCCGCCTGCGTTCTCAACGGAGAAACCCATGTCCAAGCTCTGGCGCGCCTATGTCGCGGCCGTGGAAGCATTCTGCTTTGCCGGGATCGCTGCGATCCTTGTGATCGGCACCATGCAGGTCATCTGGCGCTATGTCTTCAACAGTTCGCTGTTCTGGTCGGAAGAGGCGATGCGCTATCTGATGATCTGGATCGTGATGATCGGTGCCGGTCTCAGCTATTCCCGCGGCCAGTTCCTGGGGATGCGGCTGGCGGTGGACCGCCTGCCCCAAGGCCCGCGCCGGGCCGTCAACCTGATCTCGGCCGCGATCATGCTGGTCTTTCTGGCGGCGATTCTGTGGTTCGGCACGAAATTCGCCTGGATGACGCGGTTGCAGACCGCGACCGCGCTCGGCTTCTCGATGTTCTGGGTCCATGTCGCGATCACCGTCGGTGCCGCGCTTCTGGCGGCGCATGTCGCGCTGAACGAATTCTTCGGCATCGCGCGGGAAGAGAAGCCCGAAGACCACCCGATGGGTGCGGAGGAAGCGCTGTGATCTGGCTTGGCTCGATTTTCGTTCTGACGCTTGCCCTGGGCATGCCGATCGCCTTCGTCCTGGGCATCAGCGCGCTGGGTTACTTTTATTTCACCGGCCAGACGCAGTTCCTGATCGTCTTGCCGCAGCGGATGCTGGCGGGGATGGACATGTTCGTGCTGCTGGCGATCCCGCTTTTCGTGCTGGCGGGCGCGATCATGGACGTGGGCGGGCTGACCCGTCGCCTGATCGGCTTTGCGAACTCGGTCGTCGGCCGGTTCCGGGGCGGCTTGTCGCTGACGGCGGTCTGGGGCTGCTTCCTGTTCGGTGGCGTCAGCGGATCGGCGGCGGCGGATGCCGCGGCCATCGGCACGGTCATGGTGCCGGACATGAAGCGGCAGGGCTATGACGTGGATTATTCGGCCGCGCTGATCGCGGTCTCGTCGCTGATGGCGCCGCTGGTGCCGCCCTCGATCGCGATGATCATCTATGGCGCGCTGTCGGGCACCTCGATCTCGCAGCTGCTGGTCGCGGGGCTGGCGCCGGGCTTCATGCTGGCGGTGTTCCTGTCGGCCTATGCGGTCTGGGTCGCCCATCGCCGCGGCTATCCCAAGGCGGCCAGGCAGTCGCTGGCCTCGATCCTTCGGGGCTGCTGGCAGTCCGTCCCGGTGATGCTGCTGCCGGTCATCATCGTCGTCGGCATCCGGGGCGGCATCTTCACCGCGACCGAGGCGGCGGCGGTCGCCGCGATCTATGCGCTGGTCATCGCCACCGTCGTCTATCGCGCGATGAGCTGGAGATTCCTCAAGGAAGCCTTCGTCGCCACGGCGATCATCACCTCGGCGATCTATTTCCTGGTCGCCGTCGCCAACGTCGCCGGCTTCATCTTCGCCATCGAGCAGCTGCCGCAAAAGACCGTCGCCCTGCTGACCGGGGTCTCGGACAACAAATACGTGATCCTGCTGATGGTGAACCTGATCCTGCTATTCCTGGGCATGTTCCTGGACACGATCGGGGTGCTGATCCTGACGGTTCCCGCGCTGATGGCCATCGGCAACATGCTGGGGCTGGAGCCGGTGCATCTGGGGGTCATGGTGGTCTTCAACGTGCTGGTGGGTTTCGTCACCCCGCCGGTCGGCCTGTGCCTGTTCGTCATCGCCGGCGTGACCGGCCGGCCGATGGAGCGGATCGCCTACAGGGCCCTGCCGATGATCGGGATCGCGCTGATCGTGCTGGCGCTGATCACCGTCTTTCCCGAAATCTCGCTGTTCCTGCCGCGGGTGCTGGGGGTGGCGGGATGACGGATCTTTCCGTCCAGGTCGGCCGGACCCGGCTGAAGAACCCCGTCATCGCCGCGTCGGGCGAGCATCTGATCGAGGATGACGGCATCCTGTCGGCCATCGCGGCCGGGGCAGGGGCGGTGGTGATGAAGTCCAGCAACGACTCGGCCGCCGCGCAGCGCCAGCTGTTGCAGGCCGAATATGCCGCGCTGGACGCGAACTGGAACCGTGTGGGCTGGGGGTCCGGGGCGCCGCGCGACACGACGGTGCTGACGCGCTCGGGGCTGACGCCGCTTGGCTTCGAGGAATGGCTGGACCAGGCGCGGCGGATGGATGCGGCGGCCCGCAAGGCGGATTGCGTCCTGGTCGCCTCGGTCGTCATGGCGGGAGTCGAGGACGCCGTCCGCCGCGCCCGCGCCGTCGAGGACGCCGGCCTGCGCGTCTTCGAGTTCAACATCGGCACCCCCTATGCCAGCCAGGCCGCCAAGGGCGCGGTCAGCACCGAGCTTTCGCCCGCGCGCGTGGCGGAACTGGTCGGGCAGGTGACATCGGCCGTGTCGATCCCGGTCTGGGTCAAGCTCTCGGGCCAGAGCGAGCGGGTTCCCGACCTGGTCGCCGCCGCCACCGGCGCCGGGGCGGAAAGCGCGGTGATCGCCGGGCGGGCGCTGGGGCTGGTTCCCGATCTCGAGACCATGCAGCCGATGCTGGGCACCAGTTGCGGGATCGGCGGCTACTGGAACCTGCCGCTGACCTGTCACTGGCTGGCGACGACCCGCGCAAGGCTGGGCCCGGACCAGGCGCTGATCGGCATCAACGGCGCCTGTTCGGGCCCTGATGTGGCGCGGATGATGCTGGCGGGCGCCTCGGCGGTGGGGCTGTCCTCGGCCGTCATGCTGCGCGGCTGGGACGTCCTGCGCGATGCCGTCGCCGACCTTGAAGCCTATTGCGCCGGCAAGGGCGCAAGCGCCCGCGACCTGGTCGGGCGCGCGGCCGATGCGCGCCGCAGCTTTGCCGAAATGCCGGTCCTCGATCAGGTCTGGCGCAACCATGTTCCCGCGCCGCTGGTGCCGGGCGAAGAAGTCAGGAGAAACCGATGACTGCCGAACAAAACCGCATTGACGATCTGATGAAGGGCGCGGTCGACCTGCATGTCCATTCCGGCCCCTCGCTGCATCCGCGCAAGCTGGACCATATCGCCGCCCTGCGCGAGGCCGACCGGGCCGGCATGGCCGCCGTGCTGCTGAAGGACCACTACTATCCCACCATGCCGCTGGCGACGCTGATCAACCAGAACATGGGCTTCAGGACCAGGGCCATCGGCTCGATCGTGCTGAACAATCCGCTGGGCGGGCTGAACCCCTCGGCCGTGGATTACGCGCTCAAGCAGGGCGCCCGCGTGGTCTGGATGGCGACGGCCCATGCCCAGAACCACATGGAGCACGAAGCCCAGAAGCCCGGCTTCAAGTTCCCGCAGAACAGCAAGAAGACCGTCGCCCCCGTCCCGCTGACGCTGACCGATGAGAAGGGCGTGGTGCGCGACGAGGTCAAGCATATCCTCGACCTGATCGCCGAGGCCGACGCGGTCGTGTCGGGCGGCCACCATCACGCCCGCGAACTGCTGCCCTTCTACGAAGAGGCCAAGGCGCGGGGCGTGAAGCGGCTGTTCCTGAACCACCCGACCTATGTGAACGACTGCAGCCTTCAGGACGTCGCGCATCTGGTCGGGATGGGGGTCAAGATGGAGCATTCCGTCTGCATGTTCATCCCCTCGACCTTCCAGCTGTTCGACGAGGATCACCTGCGCGCGGTGATCGAGGCGGCGGGCGTCGACAATACCTTCTTCGGCACCGACCTCGGCCAGACCGGCAACCCGGATCCGGTCGAGGGCATGCGCCAGATGATCGCCATGCTGATCGGGCTGGGCCATGACGACGACGACATCCGCAAGATGACCTCGACCGTCGGGGCCGAACTGGTCGGGCTGGCAGCATGAGCGGGCTGAAGGCTCGGATCAACGCGGGCGAGACCGTCATCGGCACCTTCGTCAAGACGCCCGCGCCCCATGTCGTCGAGATCCTCGGCCTTGCCGGGCTGGATTTCGCTGTGCCCGACCAGGAACATGCGCCGCTGGACCTGGGCGCGATGGACCAGCTGGCGCTGGCCTCGCGCGCGGTGGGGCTGCCTCTGGTCGCGCGCTGCCTGGGCCAGTCGCCGGCGCGGATCTCGCCGCTGCTGGATCTGGGCTGCGCGGGGGTGATGGTGCCCCATGTCGCGGATCGCGGCGCGGCGGAAGGGGTCGTGGCGGCGGTCAAGTTCGGCCGGGGTTCGCGCGGCCTGTCGCCTTCGCCGCGGGCGGGGAATTACGGCACCCTTGCCGCCCCCGCCTATACCGCAAAAAGCGATGCCGAAACCGTGGTGATGCTGCAGATCGAGGACAGGGAGGCGCTGGAGCGGCTGGACGACATCGCCGGCGTGCCGGATGTCGACGTGCTGTTCGTCGGTCCTGCCGACCTGTCGCAATCGCTGGGCTGCGGCTTCCCCTCGGCCGCGCTTGACGCGGCGATCATCCGCGTGATCGCGGCCGCCCGGCGCGCCGGTGTCGCCGCCGGCCTGTTCGTCGGCGAGGAAAGCCAGATCGCCCCCTGGCGCGAACGGGGCGTCAGCGTCTTCGTCTGCGGCTCGGACCAGGGGCTGCTGATGAAGGGCGCGCGCCGGATCATCGAGGCGGGCCGCGCTTGCTGAGCCCGCGCTGACAGGAAAGGATTTTCGGGATGTATGAAGACAAGGATCCCCGCGCGGCCCTGTTCGCCGCGGCCTCGGCGCCGGCCCGCACGGGCCTGATCGCCGAGGAACAGCTGGCCGAGTTCGACAAGACCCCGCCGCAGGAGGACGCCCAAGGCCGCAAGGTCTGGTATCAGCGCGGCTGCAATTTCGTGCTGGCCTATGCCGAGGCGCAGCCGGGCGCAAGCTTTGCCCGCACCGGCCAGCCCGACGAATATGTCGTGCTGCTGCCCGACCGGCCGGCGCTGATCGAGGCCGATGGCGACAGCCGCGAGGTTGCCGGCCATTCCATCGTCTTCGTGCCGCCGGGCGACAGCCGGGTGACGCTGCCCGACGGGGGCAGGGTGGTCCGGCTGTTCACCGCCGCCGCGGCGGACCTGGTCGCGCTGTGCCCCAATGCCGATGCCTATGCGGAAGGGCGCAGCCATATCCCGGCCTTCCGGCCCTGGCCCGAGCCTGCCGGGGGCTTCAGGATCCGCGCCTATGACCTGGACGTGAAGCCGCAGGAGGGGCGCTTCGGCCGCATCTTCCGTTGCACCACCTTCATGGTGAACTTCCTGGACGTGCAGCAGGGACCGCGCGACCCCAGGAAGCTCTCGCCCCATCACCACGACGATTTCGAGCAATGCTCGCTGGCGCTTGCCGGCAGCTTCGTCCATCACCTGCGCTGGCCCTGGACGGTGGACCGCAGCGACTGGCGCGAGGACCGGCATATCGCCGTCGGCTCGCCCTCTTCGCTGGTGATCCCGCCGCCGGTGGTCCACACGACCGAAGCCAGCGGCGCGGGCGAGAATGCGCTGGTGGACATCTTCTGCCCGCCGCGGCTGGATTTCTCGATGCAGGAGGGCTGGGTGCTGAACGATGCCGACTATCCGGTGATCCCGCGGCGCTGAAGCCGGTGGCGGGGCGCCGTGTCGGCCATGGGCGGGCGCGGAGCTTGCCGGCCTGCGCCGCCAAGGCGGCCCGGTGCCCTTTCGCAGGAACGGTTCCAGGCGCGCGAAACGCCGGCTGCCAGAGTTCCGCCGCCCGCCAATCCCAGGCTAATCCTCTCCGCGCGCGCCCGTCCGCAGGGGCGCGCGGCTGTATTCGTTGCCGGCCTCGGTCGCCTTGCGCAGCAGCGCGAGGAATGCCTCGGCCTCGGCCGGGGTCAGCCCGGCCAGCGTACGCTGCTGCACCTCGGCGATGGCCGGGGCAAGCTGCTCCAGCATGCGCTGCCCCGCCGCGGTCAGTTCCAGCACCCTTGCGCGGCGGTCCTGCGCGCTGACGCTGCGCGACAACAGCCCCTTGCCCTCCAGCCGGTCCACCACCCCGCCCATGGTGACGCGGTCATGCGCGATCAGCCCGGCAAGCGTGGCCTGGTCCACCCCCGGATGTTCCGCCAAGGCCGCCAGCGCCGCGAATTGCACCGGCGTCAGGTCCACCCCCGCCTCGTCCATCCGGGCGGCGAAGATCGCGGTCGAGATCTGGTTCAGGCGCCGGATCAGATGGCCCGGCAGATCGTAAAGCGTCGTCATGGCACCGGCATGGTTGGGACCGCCGCAGGCTAGGCAAGTCGGGGCAGGATGACAAGTGTGCTAATCATATTGACCAGTATGCTGATGATTAGTATACGTCTTGATTATCGGACCCCGCGGCATGGTCGGGGCGAACCCTGAGGGAGGACAGAATGCAGTTTCACCTTGACGGCTTCCGGCCCGGCGACCCGACCCATCATCCGGCCGCCTCTGCGCAGGACGGGGCGGCCGGGAACGACGGGGACGTCGATGTGCTGATCGTCGGCAGCGGCCCGGCCGGGCTGACGCTGGCGGCGCAGCTGGCCGTCTTTCCCTCGATCCGCACCCGCATCGTGGAACGGAGGCCGGGGCCGCTGGACCTGGGCCAGGCCGATGGTATCGCCTGCCGCACGATGGAGATGTTCAACGCCTTCGGCTTTGCCGACCGGGTGATGAAGGAAGCCTATTGGGTGAACGAAGTCACATTCTGGAAGCCGCAGGACGACGATGGCCCGATCATGCGCCACGGCCGCATCCGCGACACCGAAGAGGGGCTTTCGGAATTTCCCCATGTCATCCTGAACCAGGCGCGGGTGCATGACTTCTATCTCGAGGCGATGCGTCATGCGCCGACCCGGCTGCAGCCGGATTACGGCCTGCAACTGGCCGGCCTGACCATCCCCGACGACCCCGCGCAGCCGGTCGAGGCGCGGCTGCGCCCGGCCGGGGCCGAGGACGCGTCCCGCGACCAGATCGTCCGCGCCCGCTATGTCGTCGGCTGCGACGGGGCGCGCAGCCAGGTCCGCCGCCAGATCGGGCGGGAGTTGCGCGGCGAGGCGGCGAACCAGGCCTGGGGCGTGATGGATGTGCTGGCCTATACCGATTTTCCCGACATCCGGCTGAAATCCGCGATACATTCCGCGCAGGAAGGCAATATCCTGATCATCCCGCGCGAAGGGGGCTATCTGGTCCGGCTCTATATCGAGCTGGACAAGCTGGCCGAGGACGAGCGCGTCGCGTCGCGCAACATCACCCAGGAAACCCTGATCGCCGCCGCGCAGAGGATCCTGCACCCCTATGTGCTGGAGGTGAAGGAGGTCGCCTGGTGGTCGGTCTATGAAATCGGCCAGCGGCTGACCGACCGCTTCGACGACCTGCCCGCGGATGCCCCGGCCTCGCGCATGCCGCGGGTGTTCATCGCCGGCGATGCCTGCCACACCCACAGCCCCAAGGCGGGGCAGGGCATGAACGTCTCGATGCAGGACAGCTTCAACCTGGGCTGGAAACTGGCGGCGGTGCTGCGCGGACAGGCCGATGCCGGGCTGCTGCGCAGCTATTCGGCCGAGCGGCAGGGGGTCGCGCAGGAGCTGATCGACTTCGACCGCGAATTCGCCCGGATGTTCAGCGCCCGTCCCAAGACCGCCGAGGACGACGGCGAAGGCGTCGACCCGGCCGAGTTCCAGCGCTATTTCATCCAGCATGGCCGCTTCACCGCCGGGACGGCGACGCGCTATCGCCGCTCGGAGCTGACCGGGCCGGACACGCATCAGCATCTGGCGGCCGGGTTCCCGGTCGGGATGCGCTTTCATTCGGCGCCGGTGATAAGGCTGGCCGATGCACGGCCCATGCATCTGGGCCACGTCGCCCAGGCGGACGGGCGCTGGCGGATCTATCTCTTTGCCGATGCGCAGGGGCTGGCGCCCGGCTCGGGGCTGGCGCGGCTTTGCGGGCGGCTCGACCGGGACGGCTCGGTCCTGCGCCGCCACACCGCCGCGGGTGCGGACCCCGATGCGGTGTTCGACATCCGCGCGATATTGCAGCAGCCCCACCAGTCGCTGTCGATGGACGACCTGCCGGGGCTGCTGTGGCCGCGCAAGGGTCGCCACGGGCTGCGCGACTATGAAAAGGCGTTCTGCGCCGATCCGGCCGCGGGCGACATCTTCGACCGGCGCGGCATCGACCGCGAGCGGGGCTGCATGGTGGTGGTGCGTCCCGACCAATATGTCGCCCAGGTTCTGCCGCTGGAGGACGACGCGGCGCTGGGGGAATATTTCGCGGGCGTGCTGCGGCGGCGGGCCTGGCCTGCGTCCTAGCCGCGGGCCGGGCCGGCATCTGCCGGTCCCGACCCTGGTCCTGGCCCCGGTCCTGGCCCGAAGCCTTCGGCGATCACTCGCATCACCGCCTGCCGGAACAGCAGCTGGGCATTGGTTTCGGGCTGGCTGGCGCGGGTCATCAGCCCGACCGGACCCTGCGTCAGCGTCGTGTCCAGCGGCAGCCGCACCAGCCGGCCCTCGGCGATCTCGCGCGCCACGACCCCGGCCGAGATGAACCATACCGCATCGCCCTGCCGGGTGAAGACGCGGCCGAAGGCATCCGAGACGGTCTCGATCCGCCGGGCAGGGCGCAGGACGCCATGCGCGATCAGCAACCGTTCCACGAACGGGTGGATCGCGGCGGTCTCGGTCGGGTAGATCACCGGAAAATCGCCGATCCGGCGCAGGTCGGGGTCGGTGAGGATCGGGTGGCCCGGCCGGACCACCACCGCCACGTCCTCCAGGTAAAGCTGGGTGAAGCTAAGCCCCTGCATGGTTTCGGGCGCGCCCAGCCGCCCGATCACCACGTCAAGATCGTCCGAGCGCAGCAGCCCCATCAGATGCCCGTGCCCGCCATCGGCGATGGACAGTCGCAGATGCGGTGCGGCCTGCTGCAATTCGGCGACCACCTCGGGCATCAGCCGGGCCGAAACCGAGGGCAGCGCCCCCACCCGCAAGGACAGCTCGGCCGCCTGCGCCTCGCCGGAAATGCCCGCGAGCCCCTGCGACAGCGCTGACAGCGCGTTCAGCGCATAGCCGTGGAAGAATTCGCCCTGCGCGGTCAGCGCCACGCCGCGGCGGCTGCGGGTCATCATCCTTGCGCCAACGATTTCCTCTAATTCGGCCATGGTGCGCGAAATCGCCGGCTGGGTCAGATACAGCGCCTCGGCCGCCCGCTTGAGATTGCCCTGGCGGACGATCTCGACAAAGGCCTGCACATGTCTCAGCCGAATCCTGCGGTCCAACACTTGCCGTTTCTGATAATCATCAAACCCGATTTCTCATTTTACTTGCGATGCGTGGCAGGTCAAGTTCGGCGGCAGAGGGGGACTGTCATGCGCACTCAGGTCGTTATCATCGGCGGCGGGCCGTCCGGGCTGCTTCTGGGCCAGCTTCTGCACCGCCAGGGCATCGAGGCGGTGGTGCTGGAGCGCAAGACGCGGGACTATGTGCTGGGCCGCATCCGTGCCGGCGTGCTGGAAACCGGCCTTGTCCGGCTGATGGAGGAAGCGGGCGTGGCCGACCGGCTGCACCGCGAGGGCTATGTCCATGACGGCACCCGGATCGCCTGGGACGGCGGCATGTTCCACATCGACTTCAAGCGGCTGACCGGCACCCCGGTAGTGGTCTATGGCCAGACCGAGGTGACGCGCGATCTTTACGACGCGCGCGAGGCTGCGGGCGCGCAGACCGTCTTCGAGGTCGAGGACGTCGTGATCCACGATGCCGACACCGACCGCCCCTATGTGACCTATGCCCGCGCCGGGCAAGGCCACCGCATCGACTGCGATTTCATCGCCGGCTGCGACGGGTTCCACGGCATCAGCCGCCAGACCATCCCGCTGGACGTGCGGCGCGAATATGAAAAGACCTATCCCTTCGGCTGGCTGGGCATCCTGTCGGAAACGCCCCCGGTCCACGACGAACTGATCTACGCCAATTCCGACCGCGGCTTCGCGCTGTGTTCGATGCGCAACGCCAACCTGTCGCGCTATTACATCCAATGCGCGCTGTCGGATCACACCAGCGACTGGACCGACGGGGCTTTCTGGGACGAGCTGCGCCGCCGCCTGCCCGAAGAGGTGGCCGACCGGCTGGTCACGGGTCCGTCGATCGAGAAATCCATCGCGCCGCTGCGGTCTTTCGTGACCGAGCCGATGCGCTGGGGCCGGTTGTTCCTGTGCGGCGACGCCGCCCATATCGTGCCTCCGACCGGGGCCAAGGGGCTGAACACGGCGGCCAGCGACGTGCAATACCTGTATAACGGGCTGGTGCAATATTACCGGGACAAGGACAGCGAGGGCATCGACCGCTATTCCGAAAAGGCGCTGCTGCGCGTCTGGAAGGCGGAACGCTTCAGCTGGTGGTTCAGCGGCCTGCTGCACCGCTATCCCCACCAGAGCCCCTTCGACCTGAAGATGCAGAAGGCCGATATCGCCTTCCTGCGCGACAACGAATCGCAACAGCGCGCATTCGCCGAAAACTACGTGGGGTTGCCTTACTGATGCGGACGATCATGGCAAATGGCGCGGATCTGCATGTCGCGGTGTCGGGACCGGAAACCGGGCCGGCGGTGGTCTTTGCGAACTCGCTGGGCACCGACCTGCGGGTCTGGGACGGGCTGATCCCGCATCTGGCGCCGGGGCTGCGGCTGGTGCGCTATGACAAGCGCGGCCACGGGCTGTCCCAGGAAACGCCCGGCCCCTACGACATCGAGACGCTGGCCGACGATGCCGCGGCGCTGATCGCGGCGCTGGACCTGGGGCGGGCGGTCTTTGTCGGGCTGTCCATCGGCGGGCTGATCGGCCTGTCGCTGGCCGCCCGCCATCCGGGCCTGCTGGCGGGGCTGGTGGTGTCGAACTCGGCCGCCCGGATCGGCGATGCGGCGATGTGGAACGCCCGGATCCAGGCGATCCGCGACGGCGGGCTGGCCTGCATCGCGGCGCCGACGATGGAGCGCTGGTTCTCGCCCGCATTCCGGGCGGCGGGACGCGACGCGCCCTGGCGCCGGATGCTTGCCCGCCAGCCGCAGGGGGGCTATGTCGCCTGCTGCCAGGCCATTGCCGGGGCCGACTTGGCCGAGGCGGCCCGCGCGCTGGACCTGCCGGTGCAGGTGATCGCGGGGGGGCTGGACGGCTCGACCCCGCCGGACCTGGTGCGGGCCACCGCCGCGCTGATCCCCGGCGCGCGCTTCGACCTGATCGCGGATGCCGGACATATTCCCTGCGTGGAGGCGCCGGCCGCCCATGCGGCCATTCTCAACCGTTTTTTCAAGGACATCGGCCATGTCTGACAGCCCCGTCCCCGACCGCCATGCGACCGGCATGAGAACCCGCCGCGAGGTGCTGGGCGATATGCATGTGGACCGGGCCGAGGCGCAGACCTCGGATCTGGACCGGCCGTTCCAGGATCTGATCACCGTCTCTGCCTGGGGCACGGTCTGGGCCTCAGACGGCATCAGCCGGCGCGAGCGTTCCATGCTGACGCTGGCGCTGCTGGCGGCGACCGGCAATTGGGAGGAGATCCCCATGCATATCCGCGCCACCGCCCGCACCGGAGCCAGCCAGCGCGACGTCCTCGAGGCGTTCCAGCATGTCGCCATCTATTGCGGCGTGCCCAAGGCGAACCACGCGCTGAAACTGGCCAAGCAGACCTTCGCCGAGATGGAAGAGGAGGAGAGCCGATGACCCCCGCAGAATATTACCAGCGCGACCGACGCATCCACCCGCCGGCGCTGACGCCGGATTACAAGACCTCGGTCGCGCGCAGCCCGCGCTTCAGCCTGATCAGCCTGCAAGGCTCGATGTCGGAAATCACCGGGCCGACCTTCGGCCATGGCGACATCAGCCCGATCGACAACGACCTGATCAAGAACTACGCCAAGGACGGCGACCCGATCGGGGAACGCATCATCGTCCACGGCCGCGTGCTGGACGAGAACGCCCGGCCCGTGCCCGACACGCTGGTCGAGGTGTGGCAGGCCAATGCCGGCGGCCGCTATCGCCACAAGAAGGACAGCTACCTGGCCCCCATCGACCCGAATTTCGGCGGCTGCGGGCGCACCATCACCGACGCGGACGGCTATTATTTCTTTCGCACCATCAAGCCCGGCGCCTATCCTTGGCGCAACTGGGTCAACAACTGGCGGCCGGCGCATATCCACGTCTCGGTCTTCGGCCACGCCTTTTGCCAGCGGCTGATCACCCAGCTTTATTTCGAGGGCGATCCGCTGATCCCGATCTGCCCCATCGTGCAGACCGTCCCCGACCCGGAGGCCATCGACCGGCTGACCGCGAAACTGGACATGAACGCCACGGTGCCGCTGGACAGTATCGCCTATCGTTTCGACATCGTGCTGCGCGGCCGCCGCTCGACCATGTTCGAAAACCGGCTGGAGGGGAATTGATGAAGGTCGTCGATGCACGGGCCAACCGCCCGCACTACCTGCCGGAAACCGCGTCGCAGACCGCCGGCCCCTATGTCCATATCGGGCTGGCGCCGGGGGCTGCCGGCTTTCGGATCTTCGACCGCGAACTGGGCTGGGACATCGCCGGGCCGAACGCCGCGGGCGAACGCATCCGGGTCGAGGGCGTGGTGATCGACGGCACCGGCAGCCCGGTCAAGGACGTGCTGATCGAGGTCTGGCAGGCCAATGCCGCCGGCATCTATGCCCATCCCGAGGCGGGCGGCGCGGTCGAGGAGGGCTTTCGCGGCTGGGGCCGGGTCATCACCGATTTCGAGACCGGCGAATGGGGTTTCGACACCGTCAAGCCCGGCCCGGTCAGGGCGCGGGCCCGCATGGTCTCGGGCGTCAGCCAGCGGGTGCGCGACAGCCATCCCGACTGGCAGGGTCGCGCGCAGGAAGACAGCATCCCGATGGCGCCGCACCTGAACCTGTGGATCGTCGCCCGCGGCATCAACATCGGCCTGAACACCCGGATGTATTTCGACGACGAGGGCCCGGCCAACGCCACCGATCCGGTGCTGAACCTGATCGAATGGGAGCGTCGCCGCGCCACGCTGATCGCGAAGCGCACCCTGCGCGACGGCCGCCCGGTCTATCGCTTCGACATTCGCCTGCAGGGCGAGGATGAAACGGTGTTCTTCGATGTCTGACCCGGCCGGAAGACCCTGCATCATCTGCGTCGCCATCACCGGCAGCCTGCCGACCAAGGAAAACAACCCGGCGGTGCCGATCACCCTGGCCGAGCAGATCGAATCCACGCATGAGGCGTTCGAGGCCGGCGCCTCGATCGCCCATTGCCATGTCCGCGAAGACGAGGGGCGGCCGACCAGCGACCCCGACCGCTTCGCCGCGCTGAAGGAGGGGCTGGAGAAACATTGCCCCGGCATGATCGTCCAGCTTTCGACCGGCGGGCGGTCGGGTGCGGGGCAGGCGCGGGGGGCCATGCTGCCCTTGCGCCCCGACATGGCCTCGCTCTCGGTCGGGTCCAACAACTTCCCGACGCGGGTCTATGAAAACCCGCCGGACCTGGTGGACTGGCTGGCCGCCGAGATGCTGGAATACGACATCAAGCCGGAAATCGAGGCGTTCGACCTGTCCCATATCTTCCAGGCCAAGAAGATGGCCGAGGACGGGCGGCTGGCCGGCACCCCCTATGTGCAGTTCGTGATGGGGGTGAAAAACGCCATGCCCGCGGATCGCGATGTCTTCGACTATTACATCCGCACCGTGAAGCGGCTGTTCGGCGAGGACGCGCCCTGGTGTGCGGCCGGGATCGGCGCAAGCCAGATCGTGCTGAACGAATGGGCGATTTCCTCGGGAGGCCACGCGCGCACGGGGCTCGAGGACAACCTGCGGCTGGATCGGACCCGGCTGGCGCCCTCGAACGCGGCGCTGGTCCGCCGTGCGGTCGAGCTGTGCGGGAAATACGGCCGCCCCGTCGCGACATGGCGGCAGGCGCGGCAGATCCTTGGGCTGCGGATGGTCTGATGACGGTGGGCACCTTGTTCGGACAGCTTTACGGCGACGGCGAGATGGCGGCGATCCTGTCGGATCGCGCGGCCATCCGGGCCATGCTGCGGGTCGAAGTCGCTTTGGCCCGCGCCCAGGCCGATCTGGGGGCGATCCCGGCCGCGGCGGCCGAGGCGATCGCCAAGGCGGCAGAGGCTCTGGACCCCGACCCGGCGGGCCTGGCCGCGGCGGTGGCCCTGGCCGGCATCGCTGCGCAGCCGGTTGTCGCGGCGCTGAAATCCGCGGCGGGCGATGCCGGGGCATTCGCCCATTACGGCGCCACCTCGCAGGACGTCGTGGACACGGCGCTGGCGCTGCAGCTGGAGGCGGCGCTGGAATTGCTGGCCGCGCGCCTGGACCGTCTGGAGGCGCTGCTGGCGCAGAAGGCCGCGGATCACGCCGACCTGCCGATCCCCGCGCGCACCCGCCACCAGATCGCCGCGCCCACCACGCTGGGCGCCAAGATCGCGGTCTGGCACGGGATGGCGGTGCGCAACCGCCAAAGGCTGGATCAGTTGCGGCAGCGGCTGCTGCTGGTCTCGCTGCACGGGGCGGCGGGGACCGAGGCGGCGCTGGCCGGCCACGGCCCGGCGCTGCGCGCATCGATGGCGGCGGCGCTGGGGCTCGGGGTGCCGGATGGGCCCTGGCACGCGGCCCGCGACGGCATCGCGGAACTGGCGGGCTGGCTGTCGCTGGTCACGGGCGGGCTTGGCAAGATGGGCCTCGACCTGGTGCAGCTTGGCCAAAGCGAGATCGCCGAACTGGCGGCGGGCTTCGGGGGCGGTTCGTCCACCATGCCGCAAAAGCAGAACCCCGTCGCGGCCGAGGCGCTGGTGACGCTGGCGCGGCTGAATGCCGGCGATCTGGCGGGAATGCACCAGGCGCTGGTCCATGCGCAGGAACGCGACGGCATCGCGCTGGGGCTGGAATGGAACCTGCTGCCGGGAATGCTGGAACGCGCGGCCGCGGCGCTGCGCATCGGCTGCGCGCTGGCCGAGACGCTGGCCCCGCGCCCCGACGGCATCGCGGCCACCTTCGCCGCCGACCGCGGGCGGATGGCGGCCGAGGCCGCGGGCTTTCTGCTGG
>NZ_VCBQ01000103.1:0-17327 GCF_006386455.1 Paracoccus sp. FO-3
TCCCCGCCGGAGGCAAGCAGCGGGGAAGGCACGGCAGGCGGCGCATTTGCGGCCTGGCCTCGAATTCGCTATGCCCGCCTGAGGAATTATGAGCCGGCGTCATGCGCGAACTTCCCCATCTCGTCTATCTCCAGGCCTTCGAGGCGGCGGCGCGGCATCTGAGCTTTACCCGCGCCGCGGACGAGCTGAACTGCACGCAGGCGGCCATCAGCCAGCGGGTGCGGGCGCTCGAGCAGTATTTCGGCCGCCCGCTGTTTCGGCGCCAGGCGAGCGGCCTGGAACTCAGCTCTGCCGGAAAGGCCTATCTGCCCGGCATCACCCAGGCCCTCGACATGGCCGAGGCGGCGACCAGGGGGCTGACGGGGCGCCGCGAACGGCAGGGCATCACCGTCTCGGCGCCGATCTCGTTTCTGAACCTGTGGATGGCGCCGCGGCTTGGCGAATTCCTGGCCGGCCATCCCGGCATCGCCGTGCAGCTGAACAGCTCGATCTGGACCGATCCGAACATCGACCTGGCGGATGTCAGCTTCGCCTTTGAAAAGCCGGAGCTGATCGCGCCCGAGGCGATCGTCCTGTGCAGCGAGCGGCTGGTCCTGGTCGGCGCCGGCCGGCATGCCGAATCCGCGGCGCGCAGCACCCCCTTGCAGGAGATCCCCCAGATCGAGATCCAGGGGAAATACTCGCTCTGGGACATATGGTCGGATGGGATGGGCCTGCGCCGGACACCCGGCCTGCCGCTGCTGCGGGTCGATACCGCCGTCTCGGCGCTGGAACTGGCCGCGGCCGGGGCGGGGCTGACGGTGCTTTATTCGACCTATGCCGAAAGGCTGCTGGCCGGCGGCAGCATCACCGCGCCGCTGGGGCCGGGCGTCGCCGTGCCGCATGTGCTGGCGATGAGCCGCAACCCGAAGCGCAAGGAAACCGGCGCGGTCCGCAGCTTCATGGAATGGGTGTCGGGCCATTTCTCCGGCGATCCTGCGGCCCGCTAGCCCGCCCGGTCCTTGCGCCGGCATTCGGGGTTTTTCGCATCACGCATGGCTGTTTTCCGCGCGCTCTGCCCGGCGCGTGGGCAGGGGCCGGCGCGCCCGGTTTCAGAATCCAGTTTGAACACCGAAACGCGATTTTCTTGCCTGCGAGGCGTCGGAATCATTTGACGCAGGGCATCCGATTTGCATACTGAATTTCAAGAATCGAATTTCCCGGCCTGGATCGCCGCGAAATTCATTGGAAATTTCAGGAGCATATGATGGGAGACTGGGTAATCGGGGTCGATGTCGGCGGAACCTTCACCGATTTTTCGGCGCGGCGGTTGTCGACGGGGCAATCGGTCCTGCACAAGCGGCCTTCGACGCCGCATGATCCGTCCGAGGCGATCTTGAACGGGTTGCGGGAATTGCAGGACAAGGCCGGGATCGACGGCGAGGACATCGTCCGCTTCGCCCATGGCACCACGGTGGCGACGAACGCGCTGCTTCAGCGCAAGGGGCCGAAAACCGGGCTGGTGACGACCAAGGGCTTTCGCGACCTGCTGGAGATCGGCCGCCAGGTCCGCCCGGCCATCTACGACCTGCAGACCGACGCGCCGCCGCCCCTGGTCGAGCGCGAGCATCGCCTGGAGGTCTGCGAGCGGATCGGCCCCCGCGGCGAGGCGATCGTCGCGCTGACCGAGGCCGAGATCGATGCCATCATTGCGGAACTCGGCCCGATGAGCGACGTGGAATCGCTGGCCGTCTGCCTGATCTTCTCCTTCCTGAACCCGGAGCATGAAGAGCGGATCGCGGCGGCGCTGCGCCGGGCCTATCCCGACCTCTACGTCTCGATCTCGAGCGAGGTGCATCCCGAGTTCCGCGAATACGAGCGTTTCTCGACCACGGTCATCAACGCCTTCCTGCAACCCGAGGTCAGCCGCTACATGGACCGGCTGAGCGCGGCGATCCAGAAGACGGCGCCCAAGGCCGCCCTGGGCATCTTCCAGTCGGCGGGCGGGCTGATGTCGATCGAGCTGGCCTCGCGCTTTCCGGTGCGCACGGCGCTTTCCGGGCCGGCCGCGGGTGCGGTGGGTGCGGCCGCGGCCGCGGCCATGTCGGGGATCGAGGACATCATCACCCTGGACATCGGCGGAACCAGCACCGATGTCGCGCTGATCCAGGGCGGCAAGGTCGGCACCTCGAACCTGCGCGACATCGCCGGTTTCCGCATCCGCCTGCCCACGGTCGACATTCACACCGTCGGCGCCGGCGGCGGCTCGATCGCGCATCTGGGCGCCGACGGGCTGCTGAAGGTCGGCCCGATGAGCGCGGGGGCGGTGCCGGGCCCGGCCTGCTATGCGCGCGGCGGCGACAAGCCCACGGTCTCGGATGCGAACGTGGTGCTGGGCCGGCTGCCGGCGCGGCTGGCCGACGGCTTCAGGATCGACGCCGACCTGGCCAGGGCCGCCGTCGCCCGGATCAGCGAGCCGCTGGGCGTATCACTGGAGAAGGCCGCGCATGGCATCGTCAGCGTCGCCGCCTCGAACATGGCGCGGGCCATCCGCGCGGTCTCGATCGAGAAGGGGCAGGATCCGCGCGACTATACGCTGATGTGCTTTGGCGGCGCGGGGGGCCTGCATGCCGCGGACGTGGCCGAGATCCTGGCCATGCGCCGCATCCTGGTCCCGCGCGCGCCGGGCATCCTGTGCGCCGAGGGGCTGATCGTCTCGGACCTGCAGGAGAACTACGTCACCACCTGCCGCTGCCCGCTGGACGGCGACCTGGCCGTCATCGCCGAGTCGATCGGCCGGCTGGGCGCGCAGGCCGAGGAATGGCTGGCCGCCGATGCCGAGGATGCCGCCCATGTCGTCAGCCGCAGCCAGACCGTCATCCTGGACCTGCGCTATATCGGGCAGAACTACGAATTGCCGGTCGAACTGGGCACCAGCCGACACGCCCCCGCGCTGCCCCCGGTCGAAGAGCTGAAGCAGGCCTTCTTCCGCCAGCACGAGGCGGCCTATGGCCATTGCAACCCCGACGCCCCGGTCGAGGTGGTCAACGTCCGCATCCGGGCGACGATGGAATTCGCCAAGCAGGCGGTCGATGCGGCGCGCCCGGCGGGCGAGGCCAAGCCCGCCGCGACCGAGCAGATCTGGTTCGAGCAGACCGGCTTCGTGCCGACCCCGGTCTATGCCCGCGACGGACTGGCCGAGGGCGTCGGCATCATCGGCCCGGCGCTCATCACCCAGTTCGACACCACGACGCTGGTGCCGCCCGGATGGACGCTTCGCATTGATGGCGCAATGAACATGATTATGGAACGCAACGATGACTAAACCCCTGTCGCTGGATCCGATCACCATCGAAATCAGCTGGAACAGCCTGCGGTCGATCGCCGACGAATGCTTCCTGACGCTGATGCGCAGCGCATTCTCGACCAATATCAAGGAGCGCCACGACCATTCGACCGCCATCGCCGACCGCAACGGCCGGCTGATCGTCCAGGCGGAAAACGCGCTGCCGATCCACCTGGCCTCGATGTCGGGGCTGATCGGCCTGATCCTGGAGCAATATGAAGGCAGCCTGACGCCGGGCGACATCTTCATCGCCAACGACCCGCATGTCGCGGGCGGCTCGCACCTGCCCGACATCAACATGGCGATGCCGATCTTCGACGGCGACCGGCTGCTGGGCTTCGTGGCCAATATCGTCCACCATGCCGACGTCGGCGGCGCCTCGGTCGGCTCGATGTCGGGCGGGCTGAACGAGATCTACAAGGAGGGGCTGCGCATCCCGATCCTGCGCCTGTTCCGCAAGGGCGAGCGCTGCGACGACATCATGCGCCTGCTGCTGCTGAACATGCGCCTGCCGGACGAGCGGCTGGGCGACCTGAACGCGCAGATCGCGGCGGTCAAGCTGGGCGTCAAGCGCATCGGCGAGATGGTGGCGCGGCATGGCGCCGACCACCTGGCGGCCCTGTGCGACGAGATCGTCAGCCGCACCAACCAGCGGATGCGCAAGGCGATCGCCGGGGTGGCGGACGGCGAATACAGCTTTGCCGATGTCATGGACGACGACGGGCTGGGCACCGAGGACGTCAGGATCGCCCTGACCGTCAGGAAGGCGGGCGAGAAGGTGGTCTTCGACTTCACCGGCACCTCGCCGCAGGTTCCGGGCAATTTCAACATGACGCTGAACACCACGAAATCGGCGGTCTGCTATGCGCTCAAGGCGCTGCTGGACCCCGAGGTGCCGAACAACCAGGGCATCTTCGACGCGATCGAGATCCGGGCCGAGCCGGGCAGTTTCGTGAACTGCGCCCATCCGGCGGGCGTCGCCATGCGCGCCAATTCCTGCCAGCGCGTGGTGGACGTGGTGCTGGGCGCCTTTGCCGAGGCGCTGCCCGGCCGCGTCATCGGCGCGGCCAACGGCGCCAATACCAGCGCGGTCTTTGCCGGCACCGATCCGCAGACCGGCCATTCCTATGTCTACCTGGAAACGCTGGGCGGCGGCATGGGCGCGCGCGCGGCCAAGGACGGCAAGGACGGCGTCCAGGTCCATATCACCAACACCGCCAACCTGCCGGTCGAGGCGATCGAGCTGGAATACCCGCTGCGCGTCGAGGAATATTCGCTGATCACCGATTCCGGCGGCGCGGGCAAGCACCGCGGCGGCATGGGCATCCGCCGTGCCATCCGCCCCATCGGCCATCTTTGCGAGTTCAACGGCGTCGGCGACCGCTTCCGCCACCGGCCCTGGGGCATCTTCGGCGGCATGCCGGGCGCGACGGGCCAGTTCCGCCTGCGCAACGACGACGGCTCGTCCAGGGATCTGCCCTCGAAGATCACCGGCATCTTCGTCACCGACGAAACCGTGGTCGTCATCGAGACCCCCGGCGCCGGCGGCTATGGCGACCCGCGCGAGCGGACGCCCGAAGCGATCCGCGAGGATCTGGCCTCGGGCAAGTTCACCGCGGATTTCGTGGCCGCGCATTACGCGCCGCAAAAGGTCGCCTAGGGCCAGGGCCCGGTGCGGCCCGCAGTTCAACAGAGAGGAAAAACAAATGCAAAACAGAATCCTGAGCGCGGCATTTTCCCTGGTGGCCCTGTCGGGCGCCGCCTTGGCGCAAAGCCATTCCTGGGATCTTGCCAACGAATACGGCGAAAGCACCATCATGGGCCAGGCGGACAAGGTGTTCATCGAGGCGGTCCACGAAGCCTCGGGCGGGGACATCAAGATCACCGGCCATTACGGCGGCTCGATCGGCTACAAGTCGGTGGACCAGTTCGACGCGGTGGGCGACGGCGCGCTGGACATGGCCGATACCATCACCACCTCGCTGTCGGGCATCGAGCCGCTGTTCCTGCTGTCGTCCCTGCCCTTCGTCGCCAATACCAACGCCGATGCGAAGCTGCTTTGGGACGTCGCGCGCCCGCATTACGAGGCGGTGTTCGAAAAGCACAACCAGGTGCTGCTCTGGGCGACGCCCTGGCCGCCCTCGGGCATCTGGGCGCAGGCGCCGATCACCGCCGAGGGCGACATGGCCGGGCTGAAGATCCGCGGCTGGGATGCCAGCGGCGTGCGCACCCTGTCCAATGCCGGCTCGACGGCCGTCCAGATCAGCTGGGCCGACACCGTCCCGCAGCTTGCCGCGGGCAGCATCAACTCGGTGCTGACCTCGGCGGATGGCGGCGCCAGTTCCAAGTTCTGGGAATTCCTCGATAACTTCACCGCGGTGAACTATTCGATGGCGCTGAACATGACGCATATGAACAAGGACATCTACGACAGCCTGACCCTGGAACAGCAGGCCATCATCCGCGATGCCGCCGAAAAGGCCAGCGATGCGGCCTGGGCCGACCTGGAAAAGCGCGTGGCGCAGAATTTCGAGGAGATGCGCGCCAACGGCGTCGCCATCACCACCGACGTGCCGCCCGAATTTCTGGAGTTCCTGCGCCAGTCCGGCCAGGAGGTCTATGACGAATGGCTGAAGGCCGTCGGCCCCGTCGGCCAGCAGATCCTGGACGAATACGCCGCAAAGCGCGGTTCGTGACCCGGCAGGGCGCGCAGGGATTGCGCGCCCCCATCGCAATCATCATGAGGTCGGAAACATGCTTTCGCGTGCGGTCATTCGCATATCGGAAATCTGCTCGGGCGCCGGGATAGCGGTTTCGGCCGCGCTTCTGGTCTATATCGTCGTCCACATCATCCTTGAAATCATCCTGCGCAACTTCTTCGCCAGCTCGACCAACTCGATGGGCGAATATGTCGGCTATGCGACCGGGGCGATGGCCTTCCTGGCGATGGGCCACACCTTCATGAGCCGCAAGCACGTGCGCGTCAGCCTGCTGCGCCGCTTCCTGCGCGGCCGGGCCGCCATCGCGGTCGAATTGTTCTGCGTTGCGACGACCTTCGCGATGTTCGCCTTCATGGCCCGCTATATCTGGCTGATCCTGGTGCGCGACTTCCTGCGCGGCTCGGTCAGCCCCGGCCTGACGGCGACGCCGACCTGGTATATCGCCGCGGCGATCTTCGCCGGGCTGGTCATCTTCCTGATCCAGCTGGTCGCATCCGCGCTCGACACCGTGATCCACGGCGTCCCCGAAGAGCATATCGAGGGAGAATGAACCAATGGAATCCCTGATCGTCGCCTTCGGCGTCCTTGCCCTCGTCATCTTTTTCCTGGGGATCGGCGTCTGGGTCTTTGCCGGGCTGCTTGTCGTCAGCACCCTGGGCCTGGCGCTGTTCATCGACATGCCCGTCCACCGCATCGGTACCATCCTGGCGCCGCTGGTCATCCGCAGCTCGACCGCATGGGAGCTGTCGGCCATCCCGATGTTCATCTGGATGGGAGAGATCATCCTGCGCACCGACGTCTCGACCCGGCTGTTCCGCGGGCTGTCGCCGCTGACCTATTACCTGCCCGGCCGGATGCTGCACACCAACATCTTCGGCTCGGCCGTCTTTGCCGCCATCTGCGGATCGAGCGCGGCGACCACCGCCACGGTCGGCAAGATCACCATCCCCGAGCTGAAGAAACGCGGCTATTCCAGCGCGCTTTCCTATGGCTCGCTGGCCGGGGCGGGCAGCCTGGGCCTGCTGATCCCGCCCTCGATCATGATGATCGTCTATGGCGTGCTGGCCGAGGTCTCGATCTCGCGGCTGTTCGCGGCGGGGCTGATCCCCGGCCTGATGATCGCCGGGATCTATTCGGTCTATGTCATCATCTACAGCCTGATCCGGCCGGCGGTGGCGCCCGCCGACACCACCGCCCCGACCTTGCGCGAGATGCTGGTCGGCATCGCCAACCTGGCCCCGATCGGCATCCTGATCGGCGTGGTGCTGGGCGCGATCTATTCCGGCCTGGCCACGCCTTCGGAAACGGCGGCGATCGGGGTGGCGGTGACGCTGGTCTATGCGGCCTGCACCTGGCAGCTGTCGTGGGAAACGTTCATCGCCAGCCTCAAGGCTTCGGTCCATACCAGCTGCATGATCTCGGCCATCATGATCGGCGCGGCCTTCATGTCCACCGCCATGGGCTTCATGCACGTGCCCCACAACATCGCCGCGGTGATCGACGGGCTGGCGCTGTCGCCCTATCAGCTGATCTTCATCCTGGTGCTGTTCTACCTGCTGCTGGGCATGTTCCTGGAAGGCATCTCGATGATGGTGATGAGCCTGCCGATCACGCTGCCGCTGATCCTGGCGGCGGGCTTCGACCCGATCTGGTTCGGCATCTTCCTGATCCTGATGGCGGAACTGGCGCAGATCACCCCGCCGGTGGGCTTCAACCTGTTCATCCTCCAGGATCTGACCAAGGCGTCCATCGCGCGGATCATCGTCGCCTGCGTGCCGTTCTTCTTCCTGATGTGCTTCGGCGTGGTCCTGATCACCGTCTTCCCCGAGATCGTGCTGTGGCTGCCCGACTACCTGTTCCAGAAATGAGGCGAGGCAAGGAAATGGGACGGCTGGAGAACAAGGTCTGCGTGGTGACGGGCGCGGCATCGGGCATCGGCCGGGAAACCGCGCTTGCCTATCTGCGCGAGGGGGCAAGGGTCCATGCGCTCGACCGCGACGAACGGGGGCTGGCGGAACTGGCGGCCCGGCACCCCGGCCTGCGCGTCGCCCGCATCGACGTCACCGATGCGGCGGCAGTCGAGGCCTTCCACGCCGGGCTGGAGCGGCTGGACGTGCAGGTCAACTGCGCCGGCATGGTCGCGGTCGGCAACCTGCAAGCCTGCACGGCCGAGGATTGGCAAAGGTCGCTGGACCTGAACGCGACCTCGGTCTTTCTGATGATGCGGGCGGCGGTCGGGCGGATGGTGCCGCAAAAGGGCGGCAGCATCATCAACGTCGCCTCGGTCATCTCGTCCATCGGGGCGGCGCCGGACCGCTTTGCCTATGGCGCGACCAAGGCGGCGGTGATCGGCATGACCAAATCGGTCGCCCGAGACTATGCCTCGGCCAATATCCGCTGCAATGCCATCTGCCCCTCGGCCGTCGAGACGCCCTCGATGACCGCGCGGATCGAGGCCATGCCCGACAGCGCCGCCGCGCGCCGCGACTTTGCCGCGCGCCAGCCGCTTGGCCGCATGGGAACCCCGGCCGAGATCGCGGAACTGGCGGTCTATCTTGCCTCGGATCTGTCGGCGTTCATGACCGGCAGCCAGCTGGTGATTGACGGGGGTGCGAAGCTGTGACGGAAATCGCACCCCTGCGCGCGGCGATCGTGGGCCTGGGCCGCTGGGGCCAGAACCTGGTCCGGGCCAATGCCGGCAATCCCGGCTCCGCCCTGCGCTTTACCCATGCCGCCACCCGTTCGCCCGCCAAGGCCCAGGATTTCTGCCGCGACCAGGGGCTGGCGCTGCTGCCGGGCCTGGACGCGGTGCTGCAAGAGGGCGAGGTCGATGCCGTCGTCCTGGCCACGCCGCACAGCCAGCACGGCGCGCAGATCCGCCGGGCGGCGCAGGCGGGCAAGCATATCTTCGTGGAAAAGCCGCTGACCCTGGAGCTGGCCGAGGCCGAGGCGGCGCTGGCCGCCGCGCAGGCGGCGGGCGTCGCGCTGTGCGTGGGGTTCAACCGCCGCTTCCTGCCGGCCTTCCAGGCGCTTGCGGGACAGCTTGAAGCGGGTGCGCTGGGGCGGGCCCTGCATGTCGAGGGCGCGTTTTCCGGCGATTTCGGCTATCACTATAGCGACCAGATGTGGCGCGGCGACGACCGGGAAAACCCGGCGGGCGGCATGGCCGCGATGGGCATCCACGTCCTCGATGCGATGATCGCGCTGCTGGGGCCGGTGCGGCGGGTCTCGGCCATCAGCCGCCGCGCCGCGGTTTCGGCGCAGCTGAAGGACGTGACCAGCGTGATGCTGGATTTCGAATCGGGCGCGACCGGCAGCCTTTCGACGCTGATGGCGACCGCCGGCTTCTGGCGGCTGCACGTCTTTGGCTCGCAGGGCTGGGCGCAGATGCCGGACCAGGCCACCCTGATCACCTCGGACCTGTCGGGCCGGCAGGAGCGGCGGGCCTTCGATCCCTGCGACAGCCTGGCGCAGGAACTCGACGCCTTCGCCCGCAAGGCCCGGTCGGACCGGCCCTATCCGGTCTCGCCTCTCCAGGCGCTGCAGGGCGTGGCGGCCATGGAGGCCATCGCGATTTCCGCCGCGGCCGATGCGGAGTGGACGCAGGTCGCGCGCCCGGCTACATCCATATTGGATGCCACGGCCTGACGTGCCTGGGCCGCGGCCATTGAAAGAGAACGCATTTCGGGATGACGATGAACAGATCCGTGGATGAACGGGACGGCCAGAAAGTCGCCAGGAAGATCCGGGAGGCCATCCTGAGGCTTGAACTGCGGCCGGGGCTGGTGCTGGACGAGGCCGACCTTGCCGAGCAGATGGAGGTGTCGCGCACGCCGGTGCGCGAGGCCATCATCCAGCTGATCTCGGACGGGCTGGTCCAGCGCCACGGCCGCAAGGCCATCGTCGCGACGATGGATTTCGACGAGGTGCCCAAGCTTTACGACGCGCTGCTGGTGTCGAGCCGGCTGATCCATCGCCTGGCCGCCGAACACCGCACCGACGACGACCTCGCCGCGATCAAAAAGACCATGCTGGCCTTTGAGCGCAGCAAGGACGTGTCGAACGGCGTCGAGCGGTCCGAGGCGAACCTGCAATTCCACCTGGCGATCTCGCGCGCGGCGCATAACCGCTATTTCTCGGCTTTCTACGACAATGCGCTGCTGGGCACCATTCGCCTGGCGCGCGCCTGCTTTGCCCAGGTCAGCACGGTGGAATACCTGAACCCGACCACCAAGGAAGAGCTGGCGGCGCATCTGGCGGAAACCGAGCGCCAGCACCGCGCCCTGTATGCCGCGATCCAGGCTTGCGACATCGAGCTGGCCGACCGGTTTGCGGTGGACCATTACGTCCTGACCCGCAACCGTGTCGAGAAGGTGCTGTTCCGCATCGACCCCGCCGTGGAGGGCCTGGACCTGACGGCCGGGCTGTCCTGAGCGGGCGGTTCAGGCAAGCAGCAGGGCCAGGCCGCGGAGGAAGGCCCAGATCACGCCCCAGATGAGCGCGAAGGCCAGGACCGCAAGCAGGCTGCCGGCGATGATCCACAGCCCGTCCCGCTCCAGCACGCCAAGCGCGAGGATGGCGATGGCCAGCGCCGGCAGCATGTTGCCCAGCGGGATCGGCAGCAGCAGCACGACCGACAGCCCCAGGCACAGCCCGCCCGCCAGCCGCACCGCCAGCGGCGCGGACAGCGGCGGGATGCGGGGCGAGAGCAGCCTTTCCGCCCGGACCAGAAAGGGCGCGCTGCGCGACAGGATCGCCGCGAATTCCGTGCGCGGCAGCGATCGCTGGGCGATGAAGCGCGGCAGCCAGGGCCGCTGGCCCAGCATCATCTGGAAGGACAGATAGACCAGCGGCAGGCCCAGGATGCCCGAGGTGCCCGGCGGCATGGGCAGGATGTTGGGAAAGGCGAAGAGCAGCAGCAGCCCCGCCGTCGCCCGCCCTTCGAGCAGGACCAGCAGGTCGGTGACGCTGATCCGGTCGCGGCCGGCGTCGCCGGCGATCCGGGTCAGCACGTCCGAAAGATGCTGGCGCCGCCGGGGCGGGCCGTGCCCCGGCCGCGGGCCTCGGTCCCCTGCCGCCGGACCGGGATCGCCTGTGGGCGGGCTTTCGCCTGGCGCAGGCATTCTGTCTCCTGACGGTTGCCGCGGTTCGGTGGTTCTATCTTGGGTCGGGCGGCCGGGGTTTCAAGGCGGAAATGCCTTGTCGTCCGCTTGCCAGGCGGCTTCCCGAGGCGCGCGGCGGCCTGGGGTTGCCGCCTTGGCGTTCGGGTATTTGGGCAACAGAGAAGATGCGGGTGCCCGCGCCATTCAGCCCGGCAGGGCGGCCAGTTCATGCGCCCAGGGCGGGTTGGCGCCGGGACGCGAGACGGTGATCGCCGCCGCGCGGGTGCCGAGCGCCAGCGCCTGGGCGATGGATTCCGGCGCCAGCGCCTCCAGCCCCTTGCGCGTCAGCACGCCGGCGCGGTCCAGCGCGGCCAGCACCCCGGCGTTGAAGGTGTCGCCGGCGCCGATGGTGTCGGCGACCTCGACCCGGACCGCCTGGGCGGCCAGCGGCGCGCCCGACCAATGCGCCCGCGCCCCGGCCGAGCCGCCGGTCTGGAAGACCACCCGCGGCCCGCGGGAAAGGATGGCGGCGGCCGCTTCCTTGAAGCTTGTGCCGGGCATCAGCCATTCCAGGTCGTCGCCCGAAAGCTTGACCAGGTCGGCCATGGCGATGAGCCGGTCGAGCCGGGCGCGATAGGCCGCCTCGTCGGCGATGAAGAAGGGGCGGATGTTCGGGTCCAGCATCACCGGGATGCGGTGGCGGACGCGCTCCGCCAGCGCCTCGACGGCGGCGCCGCAGGGGTCGGGCACCAGGCTGATGCCGCCGATGAACAGCGCCGAGACCGTATCGGGGATCTCGGGCAGGTCATCGGGGGCGAACATGCGCCCGGCCGAGCCCTCGTCGTAGAAGGAATAGCGCGCCTCGCCCCCGGTCAGGGTCACGAAGGCCAGCGTGGTCAGCCGGTCGCTGCGCGGGCAAAGCCCGGTATCCACCCCGGCCTCGGCCAGCGGGCGCAGCAGCATCTCGCCGAAGCTGTCGCGCGAGATCGGCCAGAGATAGCCCGTGTCGATGCCCATGCGGCCAAGCGCGATGGCGGTGTTGTAGACCGCGCCCCCCGGCAGGGGACGGTAGCCGGCGCCCTCGGGCACCATGTCGATCAGCGATTCCCCGGCGCAAAGGATCATAGCCTCTCCCTTCCTTCGTCAGCCCGCTCCTGCCTCCTGATAGCGGTAACTGCCGGCGATGGAAATATCCTGCGTGACCGGCGCCGCGCCAATGCGGATGAAACCGCCCCGCTCGTTCAGCCACAGCGCGGCAAGAAGCAGGGCCAGCGCCAGCAGGACGGCGAAGGCGATCTTCCAGGCCGACCAGGGCCGTTCGCCCTGCACCCGGCCGGACTGGCCGTTGACGACGAAGCGGTAGCTCTTGCCGTTGTAGCGATAGGCGGCGGTCCAGACCGGCAGCAGGATATGCTTGAAGGTCTCGTCGCCGTAGCGGGTCTCGATGCCGGTGATGCGCTGTTCGTTGCCGCCGATGGCGCGGCGCACGTCCATGGCGATGACCCCGGCCATTTCCTGCCGGGCGATGTCATGGCCCGAGCCGAGCGGGATCGTATAGCCCTCGGCCAGGAAGCCGGCGAGGTATTCGGGCTGGTAGGGCACCAGGTGCGACAGATCCCAGGGCGTCAGCGCATCGGTGATCCGGCGCGGTAGCGAGCCTGAGGCCAAGACCAGCACGTCGTCGAAATTCCGCGCCACCTGGCCCGAGACCGGGGTCCAGCGCGTCTTGCGCACCTGCCGGGCCACGCGCTGCTGGCGGCCGTCCACCATTTGCGTGACGTAGACGGTTTCGTAATACCAGTCGCCGCGCGCGCCGCTGTAGCGCGAGGCGGTGTCGGCGTCGAAGGTCCAGAAGGGCGAATAGACCCCGCTCATCTTCTTGCCGCGCCGGGCATAGGCGGTCAGGCCCGAGGGGGCGAACCAGAGCCCGTGCAGCCAGTCCTCGAGCGCGGTCTTGGCCTGCGCCTCGGTGATGACGAAGGGCAGCAGGCCCTGCGGCTTGATCAGGCGGGTGGTGCCGGTGTCGGTCACGACGGCCGTGGCGCAGAACGGGCAGGCCGAGGCGTGGCGGTCGCTGGTGATTTCCACCTTGGCGCCGCAGTTCGGGCAGGAGAGGGTGCGCACCGTCTCGGTCAGGTCGCTGTGCTGGTCCAGCGACAGCCCGTGTTCCAGCGGCAGTTCCTGCAATTGCGGCGCCTTGTGCCCGCCGTCCCATTGCAGCGCCCGCCCGGTTGCCGGGTCCAGCAGGATGGCGCTTTCGCCCCATGGCCCCTGTTGCGCCTGGCGGGCGGGCGCGCGGGCGGGGCCGGGGCCGATATGCTGCTTATGCCCGCAATAGGGGCAGACCAGCCCCTGCTGGCCGGGCGAGAATTCCAGGCTCGCGCCGCAATTCTCGCAAGGATAGCGGTATTCCGAGGGGGGTGTCGGCATCTCAGCCCTTGGGCAGCGGCGGGGGCGGCGGCGCGACGGTGAAGAGCTGGGCGAGTTCGGCGACCTCCTCGGCCGGTTTCCAGCCGTCCTGGCCGGGGGTCCAGACCAGCGTCTCGCGGGTGAAGGCCCCCTCGCGCACCAGGCGGCCGAGATGGGCGCGGCCATAGGGGCCGTCGGCCTGGCCGTTCACGGCGATGTGCCAGACCGTCTCGGGGTGGTGCAGCGGCGGTGGGGTTTGCGGGGCCTGTTGGGGCGCCTGCTGCTGCGGCACAGCGCCCCAGGGGCCGCGCTGCGCCATGGCGGCGCCCAGCCCCGCGCCCATTCCCGCACCCAGGCCGGCGCCGATGCCCGTGCCCATGCCGCCCGGCTGGTTCGAGGCGTTCAGCATCGCCTCGGACGCGGCATATTGGCCAAAGCGGTTCAGGTCGCCGACGATGCCCATCGAGGTGCGCTTGTCGAGCATCCGTTCCACCTCGTCGGGCAGGCTGATGTTCTCGATGTAGAATTCCGGGATGGTCAGGCCATAGGCGGCGACGGTCGGGCTGATCGCCTTGGCGACCATCTGGCCCAGGTCGCCGGTGTTCGCCGCCATGTCGAGGACCGGGATGCCCGAGCCGGCGATCATGCGCGAAAACTCCTGCACGATGATGTTGCGCAGCTGGAAGCTGATCTCGTCGCGGGTGAATTCGCCGTCGGTGCCGACGATCTCGGTCATGAAGCGGCCGGGGTCGGTCACGCGCATGGAATAGGTGCCGAAGGCGCGGATGCGCACCGGGCCGAATTCCGGGTCGCGGGCGATCACCGGGTTCTTGGTGCCCCATTTCAGGTCGTTGAAGCGGGTGGTGTTGACGAAATAGACCTCGGACTTGAACGGGCTGCGAAAGCCGTGGTCCCAGTGCTGCAGCCGGGTCAGGACCGGCAGGTTGTTGGTCTCCAGCATGTAGAGGCCGGGCTGGAACACGTCGGCCAGCTGGCCTTCATGGATGAAGACGGCGGCCTGGCCCTCGCGCACGGTCAGCTTGGCGCCGTATTTGATCGCCTTGCCGACGGTCGGGTAGCGATAGACCATGGTGTCGCGCGAGTCGTCGGTCCATTCGATGATCTCGATGAACTCGCCGCCGAGGATGTCGAAGATGCTCATGGGGGGCTGCCTTTCGCTCTGCGGGACGCTTGCCCGCGATAGTGACCCGCAGCGGCCCGGCGTCAAGCCCCCGGACGGCGGCTCATGCTTCGGTCTCCAGCAATTCGCGGGCGATCTGCAGCACGATGGGGCGGGCCTCGGCCTCGGTCATGCCTGGACGCAGCCGGGCGTCGTAGAGGATCTGCAGCAGCAGCTCGTCATGCCGGGTCAGGTAGGCGAATTCTTCGTTGTCGTTGAAGATCGAGGGCCGCGCGCGCGGGCTGTCATTGGCCAGCCCCATGCCCTGGGCCAGTTCCTCGTGGATGCAGGAGCGGCGCAGGCGCGGCGGCAGTTCCGCCCGGATCAGCGCCACCGCCTGGGCATAGACCGGGGAATTGCCGTTGGAATAGGCAAAGACCGTGCAATAGTTCTGCGGCGCCAGGTCGCGCAGCGCGGCGATGTCGCCGGGCGGGATGCCGGGCACCAGCGCGGCCAGGCGCGGGCCGACGGCGCGGCGCTCGTCCTCGTTCAGGATCAGCACGGCGACATTGCCGGCGCCGCCCGTCACCGCGACCGGATGGCCGCTGATGCGGGCAAGCCGGGCGGCGAAGCCCGCGATCTCGGCGCGGTCGCGGGCGCGCTGGTCGGGGGCGACCGAATCGCCGAATTCCAGCCGCAGCAGCACCGGCTGCTGCCAGCGCCGCAGCGGCGCCGGCGTGGGGCGCGAGACCAGCTTGCCGCCCTCGCGCACATATTCGTCGTAGAGCGCGACCTCGATGAAGGTGTCGGTCAGCTTTTCCGGGGTCAGCGCGATTTCGTCGCCGCTGTCGATGCGCAGCCGGCCGCGGGCGATCAGCGCCTGCTCGACGCCGGCGAGGTAGTCGCGCATGTTGCGGCTGGCGGGCGAGGTGGCTGCGGCCTCGGCGCGGGCGGTGGCGGCACGGGCGCTTTCGGCGCGTTCCCGGCGCAGGGCCGCCTGGTCGACCGGCGGGTCGGGACGTTCGGGCGGCGGCGGGGCCTCGACCGGGGTGGGCGGCGCCTCGGCCGGCGGCTCGGGCGCGCAGGCGGCAAGCAGCGCCAGCAAGGCCAGCGCAAGGGACAGGGGCAGGCGAGATCGGGCTGGCAGGGTCACGGCGTCTTTGCTGCGGGGGTTGCGGATCGGGCGCTGGCCGAGGCGAGGGTCTTGCGCAATTCGGCCTCCATCACCTTCAGATCCTCTTCTGCGGCGGCGCGGCGGGTGCGGCCTTCGTCGGCGATGCGCAGGCTGTCCTCGATGGTCGAGATCAGCTCGGCATTGGCGGTGCGCACCGCCTCGATGTCGAAGACGCCGCGCTCCACCTGGGTGCGGATCTGGGCATTGGCCTCGCGCAGGTTCTTCGCGTTGGCGGTCAAGAGGTCGTTGGTCAGGTCGTTGGCTTCCTTGACCGCGCGGGCGGCCTCGGCGCTGCGCTGGATGGTGACGGCTTGGGCCAGCTGCGTTTCCCACAGCGGCACGGTGTTCACCAGCGTGGAATTGATCTTTGTCACCAGGGACTTGTCGTTCTCCTGCACCAGCCGGATCGAGGGCAGCGACTGCATCGTCACCTGCCGGGTCAGCTTGAGGTCGTGGACCCGCCGCTCCAGGTCGTCGCGGGCCGAGCGCAGGTCGCGCAGCTCCTGCGCCGCCATGACCTTGTCGTTCTCGGCCGCGGATTCGACGGCGGCTTCCCTGGCGGGGATCTCGTCGCGGTCGATCTGCGCCAGCTTCTCCTCGCCCGCGGCGATGTAGAGCGCCAGTTCGTCATAGAAGTTCAGCGTGCGCTCATAAAGCAGGTCCAGCGACCTGATGTCCTTGAGCAGCCGGTGCTGGTGCTGGTCCAGATCCATGGCGATGCGGTCGATCTGGCCCTGCACCTCTTCGTAATTGGCCACGAACTTGGCAAAGGGCGCGGTGCGGCCCAGCAGCCTTTCCCACCAGCTGCGCTCGCGCCGCACGTCGAGTTCGCTGACGGAAAAGCCGCGGATGGTGGTCACGATCTCGCGCAGCGACTCGCCGGCGGGGCCCACGTCCTTGTTCTTGACGTCCGCCAGCATCGCCTGGCTGATTTCCTGCAGCTCGTTCTGGGCGCGGGCGCCGAAATGCACGATCGAGCCCGAGTCGCGGATGTCGACCTCGGCCATGCGCTTGCGGATCTCCTCGGCGATGGCAGGCTCGGCCTCGGTCAGCGTCGGCGCGGCGGCGGGGGGTTCGGGCAGGACGACCGCGGTCACGGTCTGGATCTCGTCCAAGGCGGCTTGGGCGCTGGCCTGCGTCTGGGTGGTCATCCGGCGTCGTCCTTTCGTGATGGAACAAGGGCCCGGTTGCAGAATAGGCCGTTTGCAGCCGAGTTCAACGAGAGGCCGGCGCGAAGGTTCCCTTTGCCTTTCCGGTGTTGCCATCCTGCCGGAAAGCGGGCGAGCGGCGCGGCGAATCGCCGGGCAGCCGCGCATGAAAAATGGCGGCCCCGGCCAGCGGGACCGCCACGCATCGCCCGGACGGGGCGCGCTACTGCGGCTTGACCAGGACCAGGTCGTTCGGGCGGCGCTGGCTTTCGNCGCCAGGTAGCTGTCATGGTCCGAAACGCTGATCAGCCGCGCCACGTTGCCCTCGC
>NZ_VCBQ01000104.1:0-17185 GCF_006386455.1 Paracoccus sp. FO-3
CATAACGCGGACGCGGCATATTATGTTCTGGACTATCTGGCCCACTCCTTTCCGGTCCAGCTCTACGAGCCGTTCACGGACGGCGAAGGCAATCTGTCCTCCCGCCCGGTCTATCGCGACGGCCAGCCCGTCGAGAGCCGCGAAGCTGTCGCGCGCCGTGACGAGCTGATCGAACGGCTCGCCTCCCTGCCTCCCGTTCCGGGCGCTCTCGACCAGATCGTGCAGCGCTTCGGCACGACACAAGTGGCCGAGGTGACGGGCCGCTCGCGGCGCATCGTCCGCAAGGGTGAACGCCTGGCCGTGGAAAACCGGGCGCCATCGGCGAACCTCGCCGAAACCACCGCCTTCATGGACGACCTGAAACGCATCCTCGTGTTCAGCGAAGCGGGCGGCACAGGCCGCAGCTATCACGCCGAGCTGTCAGCGAAGAACCAGCGCCTGCGGGTGCATTATCTGCTCGAGCCGGGGTGGAAGGCCGATGCCGCCATTCAGGGCCTCGGTCGCACCAACCGCACCAACCAGGCACAGCCGCCGCTGTTCCGTCCGATCGCCACGAACGTCAAAGCCGAGAAGCGCTTCCTGTCCACGATCGCGCGCCGGCTCGATACGCTAGGCGCGATCACGCGCGGCCAGCGCCAGACCGGCGGCCAAGGGCTGTTTCGTCCCGAGGACAATCTGGAATCGAGCTACGCCCGCGCTGCGCTGCGCCAGCTCTATCTCCTGATCGTGCGCGGCAAGGTCGATGGCTGCTCGCTGGGGCGTTTCGAGGCCGCGACTGGCCTGAAGCTGATGGACGACAATGGCATCAAGGATGAGTTGCCGCCGATCACCACCTTCCTGAACCGCCTGCTGGCGCTCACCATCGAGTTGCAGGGCATCCTCTTCACCGCCTTCGAGCAATTGCTCGACGCCAAGGTGGCCGGGGCCATTGCCAGCGGCGTCTATGATGTCGGGCTGGAAAC
The DNA here is from genome assembly GCF_006386455.1 of Paracoccus sp. FO-3. NCBI lineage: Bacteria > Pseudomonadati > Pseudomonadota > Alphaproteobacteria > Rhodobacterales > Paracoccaceae > Paracoccus > Paracoccus sp. FO-3. The sequence goes on from NZ_VCBQ01000104.1 coordinate 963, forward strand.
GCTGACGGCGGAGAGCTTCGTCGTCACCGAGCGCACGACCATCTACACCCATCCGGCAACGGGCGCACAGACGCGGCTGCTCGCCATCACCGAGCGCCGCCGAAACCAGCCAACCACGCTCGATACGGCGCTCGGCTGGCTCGACGATCCGCATGCCCGGCTGCTCGTCAATGCGCGTTCGGGACGAGCTGCTGTCCAGGTGCCGGCGCCATCCATCATGCTCGACGATGGCGAGATCGAACGCCGCGTCCGGCTGATCCGACCCATGGAACAACATCACGCGACCATCGCCATGATGGACGACAGCCATTGGCAGGAGGCGGATCGCGACACGTTCGCGGCCATCTGGCAGCGCGAAGTTGCCGAGGTGCCAGCTTACACCGAGGGCATGATCCACATGGTCAGCGGTTTGCTCCTGCCCGTGTGGAAGCGTCTGCCGAACGAGTCGACGCGGGTCTATCGGCTCCAGACCGACGATGGCGAGCGCATCATCGGGCGGCGGGTCTCTCCCGCCTGGGCCGCGAACGCCGCCTCTACCGGCGCGACCAATCTCACCAGCGACGAGGCTTACGCCGCTCTACTGGACGGCCACACCATCCTCGACCTGGCCGACGGACTCCAGCTTCGCCGTGCGCGCATCATGGGCGCGAACCGGGTCGAACTATCCGGCTTCACCGAGGCCATGCGGGATCGCCTGCGTGCCTACGGCCTCTTCAGCGAGATCATCTCATGGAAGCTGCGCTTCTTCGTTCCGATCGACACCTCCGGTCCCGCCATCCTCGGCAAGCTGCTCGACACCTATCCGGTCGAGCGGATCAGCGAGCGCGAGGCAGCGTGATGGCACGGCAGAACGCTTCCGATTTGGCTCACCGTCTCGGCCATCAGGCCGAGGCGGTCTGCCGTCACTATCTCTCGAACGGCCAGCGCCAGGGCAATTACTGGCAGGTTGGCGACGTCCGCAACACCAAGGGCCGCTCAATGTTCGTTCGGCTCAAGAACAGCCCGAAGGGCCGCGCTGGGAAATGGACGGACGCCGCGACCGGGGAACATGGCGACCTTCTCGACGTGATCCGTGAAGCGCTCGGCCTCATCGACTTCGCCGACATAGCCGACGAGGCCCGCACCTTCCTCAGTCTGCCACATTCCGAACCGGAGCCAGTACCGCGTCGCGGCCTGGCACCAGCGCCATCAGGATCGGCCGAAGCGGCACGTCGGCTCATCGCCATGACGCAGCCTATCGTCGGGACCATCGTACAAACGTATCTGCGTGGACGCGGCATTACGTTTCTGCACGGAACCGGAAACCTGCGTTTCCATCCCCGCTGCTACTACAAACCCGATGATGGCCCGACGGAAGTCTGGCCAGCCATGATCGCTGCCGTCACCGACCTCACCGGCAAGATCACCGGCGCGCACCGCACCTGGCTCGCGCCAGACGGCTCGGACAAAGCCCCGATCGACACGCCGCGCAAGGCGATGGGCGATCTGCTTGGGGCTGCCGTCCGCATCGGTGTTCCGGGCACCGTGATGGCGGCAGGCGAAGGTATCGAGACCATGCTGTCGCTCCGGCAAGTCCTGCCCGACATGGCGATGGCGCCAGCGCTCTCAGCGGCACATCTGGCCGCCATCCTGTTCCCGCCGAAATTGCGGCGGCTCTATATCGTCCGCGATGACGATCCAGCTGGCAACGGCGCGCGGGACACGCTGATTGAACGGGCGAACGCCGAAGGCATCGAGGCCATTCCATTGTCGCCGGCATTCGGGGACTTCAACGAGGATCTCCAACGGCTCGGCATCGATGCGCTCCGGGCGGGCGTCCGCGTGCAACTCGCACCGGAGGACGTCGTGCGATTCATGAGTCTGGCAGCCTAGCCGGAAAGGGCTGAAGGGCGGCGCGCAGTCGCCATGCCCGCAAGGATGCGCACACCATCGAAAGAGGACCGCGCCTCGGCCTTCGAGAGGGCGATCGGCCGTCAGCCGGGCCGGATCGGCAATGGCTACGGCCGACGATTTTCCGGCGGCGCGTGCCGCGCCTTTCAATCGCGAAACAAAATCGCCGGCCTTCGCCATCCTCCGCTGGCGCTTCGGCCATCTCGCTACGCTCGGGGTGCAGGTCCGTCCCGTCCGACAGCTTCGTCGCCATGAAGGCCGCGACGGTCGCGGTCCAACCGATGGAGCATCCCATGAGCGAGCATGACGACTACGAGCCGCACCATGAATCATCCCCAACCGACCACCTGATCCAGGAATTGCAGCTTCACGGCTACCGCCCCTCCGAAGACGAACTCGACCAGCGCCCGCCACCGGAAGACCGCATCGTCGAAGGCGCCGTCGCCGACATCTTCGACGCCCTGGTCGCCACGATCACCGACACCAGCCTCGATTACGACCTCCCCGATCTACTCTGGTCGACCGTCAATATGTTCCACCGCGCCGTGGACCGGATCGAACGGAATCTCGACGACAACGAACAGGCACAGAAGCAGCTTCAGCGCGAACAGGATGGCTCGGAGGTGAAGTCCCTCCAGCTCGAGCGCCTGCTCGACATCGGCATGAACCTGATCGACCGGCGCGACGGCATGGAAACCTTCCGCGAAGCCGCCGCCGAACGCTACCGCATCGCCACCGGCTCACCCTGGTCACAGCGAGCCGGATCACGGGTCAACCATCGCCACCTCACCGCGGCGCTCATCGACAGTCGGGATTTCCTCGCCGCCAAGCGGCGCGCGGATACCGAGGTGCTCGTGCCCGCCGGCCCGAAGATCGCCTTTTCGGGTGGAGACACCGCCGACCACAAGCATATCTGGGCCAAGCTCGATCAGATTCACGCCAAGCATCCGGACATGGTGCTGCTGCACGGCGGCTCGCCGAAAGGCTCCGAAATGATCGCCTCCCGTTGGGCCGACAGCCGCAAGGTGCCGCAGGTCGCCTTCAAGCCAAATTGGACGAAGCATGCCAAGGCCGCACCGTTCAAACGCAACGACCAGATGCTCAGCGTCGTGCCGATCGGGGTCGTGATCTTCCCCGGCACGGGTATTCAGGACAATCTGGCCGACAAAGCCCGTAAGATGGGTATCCCGGTCTATCGGTTCGGCTCGGGCGGCGCATAAGCGCCGCCTAAACCCGCCGACTTGCAGAATGATGGCACTTTCACTATATTGCTATCATTGCCATCAATCCCGACGGAGACGCTATCATGCCCGCAGTCACGATCCGGAACCTGCCCGACGCGACGCACCGCGCCCTCAAGGTGCGGGCGGCGCAGCACGGCCGCAGCGCGGAGGCCGAAATGCGCGACATCCTCGAGACGGCTGTCCGCCCCGATACGCGCCTCCGGCTCGGCAGCGCTCTCGCGGAACGTAGCCGCCGCCTCGGGCTGACCAATGAGGATGTCGATGCGCTCGGCCAAGCGCGCGACAAGACGCCGGCCAAGCCGATGAGCTTCGAATGATCCTCCTCGACACCAACGTCGTGTCCGAGGCGATGAAGCCCGCACCCGACGATACCGTGCGCGTTTGGCTCGACGAACAGGCGGCGGAAACGCTCTATCTCTCCAGCGTCACGATCGCGGAGTTGATGTTCGGGATCGGTGCGCTTCCTGACGGCAAGCGCAAGGAAAAGCTCGCCGACGCTCTGGACGGCGTAATGGAGCTGTTCGCGGATCGCGTCCTGCCGTTCGACGTCGGTGCTGCACGACATTATGCCGAGCTTGCCGTCAAAGCTCGCGCCGCTGGAAAGGGATTTCCGACACCCGACGGCTACATCGCAGCGATCGCGGCCGCCAAGGGCTTTGCCGTCGCCACACGCGACACCAGCGCATTCGATGCCGCCGGCGTTGCGGTCATCGACCCCTGGAGAGCCGAGCGCTGACGACCTGCCACAGGCAACTTGGGTTGGGCCGGGCAAACCGGCAGAAACGGCCCTCGCGGCAAACAGACAACACGGTCTCCTGACCGGACGACCACCCCCGCTGCAAGACGCTGATCCTTGGGTCCAGCCGATGGCCTGACGCCATCAACCCGTAAAGGGTCGGACTACGCATGCGCGTGCCGCCGCTGCGGCTTCGCCTCACGCGGTGATTGCGGCCGTCGGCCGGACTCTTCGGGCGCCTGTCAGCGGGGGATGGACCTCCGCTCAAGCAGGAGCCAGGTCGATGTCCTTCCAAACCGCTCACGCCTTCGCCTTCAGTCTCGCCACCACCCTGATGGCCGCCATCGTCATCTTCCGCGCCGGCGACGGCACGCTCTCAGTCACCCCAGCGGCCGAGTACGATGGCGACGAAGCTGCCATCGTCAGCGAAATCGACCCCTTCGCCTCATGAGGCGAACAGGGTCGCACACACGGCGGGACGCTGCGCGTTCCCGCTCCCACGGTGACACGAATTCTGCTAATCTCACTGTCGCGCTATGGTGGTGGTGGAGGCGCATCCGTCTGACATTGTTCGGAGACACCACCATGATCTTCATCAGCATTCTTCTCAGCATAGCCGCCATCGGATTCCTCTGCTGGCTCCTTTTCACGCTTGCGGTGTTCGCCCTCCCATTCTTCGCGGGCGTGACCGTTGGCATATGGGCCTATGGCACCGGCGCGGGATGGCTCGGCGCTATCCTTGTCGGATTTGTCGCCGCCGGTTCGACGTTTGGCCTCGGCCAGATCCTGCTCGCCACGGTGCGCCCGACCTGGGCGCGTCTGCTCGTCGCTGCCGCGTTCGTCGCCCCGGCCGTGGTCGCAGGTTTCCATGCCACCCACGGTATCGTGAAGCACACCTTGCCGTCGGAGACATGGCAGCTCGCGTTTTCGGTCATCGGAGCCGTTGCGGTCGGCATCGCCGCTTTCGCGCGTCTCACCGGAATGGCGGCACCCGGCCCATCGACCGGGCAAATGTCCCAGGCCTAACCCCGCATCATCCGTTCAGCGGACGAGAGCAAATTGCATCGCCGTCCGCATCATCGGGCTGCCCCGGTAGGGAGCGGAGATATGGATTACCGGCTGTGCCCTCTGGTCTCGGCATGTTGGAGCGCGTGGGGGGGACGGCAACAGAGTTGCGGCCGAGAGATTCCCGGCGTCGAGGCATCCCGTTAGGGCTGGCGGGACAGGGAAATGAGCACCTTGGCCTGGTTAGGGCATCGTCCGCCTGTGATTGCCGGCCAGGTCTCTGTGCCAGGTATGATGGTCGCCACTGTCTCCGTCATCCATCCTCCCAGTGCCCGCTCCAAAACGGCCTCTTCAATGGCCTGATCTGACCGAAGGACGGCTTCGCCTCGAGCGCCTATGCCACAACGGCTGGTCTCGACTTTCTTCCCCTGACGGCAGAGCCGCCATTCCTCGCGAAACAACAAAGCCGCGCCTGCGCCATCCTCCGCTGCGCTGCGGTCGCAAGCGATGTGTCGGCGCTCGCCTCCGGCCGGTCGATCGCCATCGAGGCCGCAATGGCGCGGGCTCGAAACGGAAAACGGAGACTTATCATGGCGACCATCGGCACCTTCAAGAAGACCGGCTCGAACGAGTTCACCGGCGAAATCGTCACCCTCAACCTCCAGTCCAAGGGCGTCCGCATCGTCCCCGACCTGCGTGCCAGCGGCGAGAACGCCCCCAGCCATCGGATCCTGGTCGGCCGCGCCGAAATCGGCGCCGCCTGGTCCAAGCGCTCCAACGAGGGCCGCGACTATCTGGGCCTCAAGCTCGACGAGGCGGATCACTGCTGGGACAGCGAAATTCTCGCACTCGCCCGCAAGGAGGCCGCCATGCTGAAGCGGGCCGGCCAGGCGGCGGCGCTCTCGGGCATTGGCAGGGCGATTTATGCGGCCCAGGTCGAGACACTCAAGGAAACGCGCGACAAGCGGCCGCAGCCAAATTTGCATCGCACCGAACTGAAAGACGCGGTCGAGCAATGGGGCGGGCTGGCCGCTCGGTTGGATATGAATCTGTTTCTCGCCGAAATCGGCCACCTCCCGCCTGCGGTTGAGGGCGTGTTGAAAGAAACTTCGGCCTGGGTTCGGGCAAATAGCAAGGATCCGATGCCGCTGCTCGACGTGTATGCGCGAGCGGAGGTGAGCAGGAAGGATGATCGCGCGCGTCTTGCCAGCAACCAGTTCGGCGTCGATCGGCGCATGGAATGGCAAGGCGAGCGCCATGGTCGCGCCGAGCCGCTCCATTATCGCTGGGGGAATGTGAAGCGGCTCCTGCGTGATCTGGAAGCCGTCGCATGAGCGATCGGCAAGCTTGGCACGGCCAACCCTACCTCGACGAACTGCGGCCCGGGCGATTGGAGACAGTCAAGCTCGCGTTGTTCGCGACCTACTCGGTCGACCTGTCTGCGGTCGCCGCGGCGTTGCTCGCCCTGATTGGTCGTAACAATGACAAGGGCAGCGGAACGGCGGTCGATTTTGCCGAAGCGATCGACAGGCTGCGCGATCACGTCAGGATAATCATCCAGCGCGGGCGGATCGCGCGCCCGGTCGCTCTCCCCCGTATCGCGGGCATCCTAGATCAGTTCATCGTCGAGCAACCCTACGATGAACGTGAGCGCAGCTGGCATCCGAAGATTGCTTTGGTTGCCTATAACTGCCCCAAAGGGGAAACCCGCTGGAAACTCTGGATTGGCAGCCGGAACCTCACCCGATCTCAGGATCTCGACGCGGGCGTTTTGCTGGACGGCAGCGAAAAGCGCGCGAAGGGACGGGTTCGGCTCCCTGGCGTCGGCGCGCTCGCGAGCACTCTCGCACGCTCCGCAGCGCGCGAGGATGCCGATGACATCTCGAAGCAACTGGAGGCGATCTGGTGGGATGCGCCAGACGGGTTTCGCTTACGCGCCCTCCTCAATGGTCTGGACCAAGGCGCTCCCTTGCCAGCGGAGCCGCCATCCGGCGCGGTCGACGGCATAACGATCATCAGTCCGTTCTTATCGCCCGACTTTCTGAAAAAGGCAGGCCACTGGGGGGCGGCTGGATCCAGAACGCTGATTTCGTCGATGCCGGCTCTTGCCGATATGGTCAGCCGGTCCAGGACATCGCTGACCGGCTTCTCGAAAATCCTGGCCTATGCGGCGCCGGACGTGCTCGCTGACGAGTCCACGCTCTCTCTTCCCGGCACCGAACCTGTGGCCGAAGATGATGTGGAGCCGGTGCCCCTTGCTCTCCATGCGAAGATTTTCTGCTTCCACTCGGGCGAGAAGACGATCTTGAGGGTCGGGAGCGCCAATGCGACCGAAAGGGCATGGTCCGGACGCAACTCGGAAGTCATGGTCGAACTCGAGGCCGGAGAAGCATTCGCATCCGGTCTGGCGTTCCTCGTCGGTAAAGCGACGCCTGTCACCCTAGAGGAACTCGCCGCCACAGACCTGCGCAGCATGAGTGCGGCCGATGCACTGGAAGAGTCGCGCAAGGCGCTGATCGCCTCTTGGGATCCGATTCTGCGCCGCGACGGGGAATGCTTCTCGATCAAAGCGCGGGCGGTTCCTTCGCTTGCCTACCTGGACCATGTGCTGCACGCCGGATCTGCAAATGGCGACCTGCTGGCTTGGCCAACCGACGCCGTCCGCCTCGGTCTTGGACCGATCCCCTTGTCACTTCAGTCTGCCTTCATTCAGGTCCGGATAAGCGGCCCAGACGGCGATTTGCGATGGATGCAGCGAGTCACCGTCGATCCGCCTCTCGAAGAGCAGCGGGATCTAGCCGCGCTGGCCAGCCACATGGGGCTTCGCGCATTTCATGACTGGATGCGTGCGATGCTCGGTGGCGACACGCTTCCGGTCGGTGGTGGCGCATGGGATGAAGATGCCGGATCGCGGGGGAACCGCCCCCAAGGCCGGGGTTATGACCGCCTGACGTTGGAGGATATTCTCACGGCTTGGGCACGCGATCGCAAAGCCTTCGGCCGGGTCGATCGCCATTTTGCGCCCTATGTGGATGCGCTCCTCGCCCACGGCGAAAACCTGAGCGAAACGGAGAGAGCTGACTTGAACGAACTCGCTCAGATCTGGGCCATCGTGCGGACCCGGCTTGCCCCATGAGCGCGAAATCAAAACCCTTCCAGGCCGCGACGGTCAAAGCTGCAACCGCCGCCCTGTCGGGAGGCAACCCACTGCGCCGGTTTCTCGTAGCGGACGAAGTCGGCCTCGGGAAAACCGTCGTCGGCCGAGATACGCTCGCGGCATTGGCGAGCAAAGCCCGTAAGTTCACGGTCTACTATATCACGAGCGGGCTCAAAGTCGCGGACCAGAACAAGGTCGAACTGCTGCGCTTCCTCGACAAGGACGACGCCAAGGACGCACTCTCCATCATCGACCGGGTCGGTCTCATTCCGTTCGAGGAAAAACGGAAGGGAAAGCTGCGGCTCTACGCCTTTACACCCACCACATCGTTCTCCAGCTCGCAGGGCCTCTACGGCGGAAAGGCTGTCGAGCGCGCGTTTATCAAGCTCCTGTTGGACGAACTATACCCGGGCCTGACCGCGGCCTTTCCGGAAGGCTATATCGAATATGGCGCAACGTCCGGCTGGCCATGGGCGTGCGAGGAAGCTCAAGGCAAGTTCGACAATGTCTCCGCCCTCTTCAAGACGGCTTATGGCCGAGCGTTACGCGCGGAATTTGGCAAGCCGGCCCGCGAAAACATTCTGCACGCGATCGATACGAGCAAACATGGCCAGAGCTTGGGCCGGATGCGGAAGGCGCTCGCTCAAGCCGCTTTGGATTCCGCCCCGCCCGATCTCGTCATTTTCGACGAGTTCCAATGCTATCGCGAGCTGCTCGACGCAGGCGCCGATAATCCCTTGGCGCGTCAATTGCTGGCAGGAATAGATGGAGGGACGCCGCCGCCGATCCTCCTCCTGTCCGCCACGCCCTATCGCTTCTATGCCGAGCGCTGGGAAAGCGGCGCTGGGGCTGCTCCTCATGTCGAATTTTTCGAGATTATCGAATTTCTGGGCGGGTCGGCTGTACGCGCTGAGGCTGAAACCCAATTTCGTCGTTTTGGCGATCTCCTGCATTTGATCGGCCACCTGCCACCCGATAGCCGAACGGCGGCGATCGAAGAGGCGCAAACGCTCAAGCATCATCTCGAGGCGCTCCTCACACCGCTCATGTCGCGGACCGAGCGTCCGGCTTCCGACCATGCCGGAGAGCCTACGCCGCCGTCCGTAAGGATCGAGCCCCACGATCTCGACGTCTATCGCCATTTCACCGACCATGTGCCGCCCAAGCTCGCGGGCAGCGCGATCGGCTACTGGCTTTCAGTGCCTCTCCCTGCGCAAGCGTTGGGGGACCGATACCTGATTTCTCGCGACATAGATTTTCCAGCCACGCGCAGCGTCCCCCGGCTTGGAGTCACCAATTGCTTCAAGCCGCCCAAAGACGGTTGGGGAAGCGCCAAGCTCCGCGCCCTCAACGACCTTGTGCCGACGGAGGCCCTTGCGCTCCCATGGGTGTTGCCATCGCTGACTTGGTGGGCGCCTTCCGGCCCATGGGCGAAGGTGACGCAATCACCCAAGATGCTGATCTTCAGCCGGTTCAGGGCCACGCCGCAAAGCCTGGCAGCCCTTGTCAGCCTAGAGGTCGAGCGCAAATACGTTGGGAAAAGCAGTCTTCCCTACGCCGCCGCGTGGAAGAAACGCCACCTAAATCCGAAGCCCAACCAAGGGCCCACGCTCGCCCTGTTTCACCCGAGCCCCTTCCTGATCCGCGCTGTCGATCCGCTCGATGTGAAGGGAAAGGCGGCGATGAAGCAGATCAGGGACAGGGCACGGCAGCAGATTATTCAGGCGTTGCCCCCGACGATCGCGCCGGATGCTCCGAATGCGCGTAGCAACCGACGCCGCAAACCAGCATGGGCGATCCTCGCTGCCATCGAGCACGCGCAGAAGGCCCCGCTGGCGCGGGAGTTCGCGGTGGTCCAGAAGAACTGGGGCCGGGTCGCACAGAAGGATGCGACACTTCAAACATTGCTCAAACAGCGCCAAGAGGCAGAGGCGATCACCTGGCTAAGCCGGTGGGAGTTGGACGCCTTGGTGGATATGGCTCTCGGCGCCCCTGGCGTCGTGACTGGCCGAGCACTCTATCGCCACCTTCCGGACCTTTTCGATTTCCAGGAGCAGCATTTCGCGCGGCTCGTACGCTTCTGCTGGACACGGCTGCGCACCTATCTGGATCGCCCTGTTTTCTGGTCGGTCTTGCCCGGCGAGGACGCCACGCAGAAATATCAGAATGCGTGCGTTGATGGCTGCCTGGAGGCCGTCCTCGACGAACATTTTTGGCTGCGCAAATCCAAGGTCAACCCTGATGGGCTGATCGAGGATCTGTCGACGGCGCTCGCAGCGAACGTCGGCACCTTCGGGTTCAAGGGGGCGAAGAAGAAGGACAAAATTCGTATCCGTTGTCACGCTGCGGTGCCGTTTGGGGGCGCCGAGACAGAGGCGCATCGACAGGACCATGATGTCAATGAACCGCCACCGGCGCGCTCTGAGGAAATCCGCAGCGCGTTCAACACGCCGTTCTGGCCCCACGTCCTGGCAACAACCTCTGTCGGACAGGAAGGTCTCGACTTTCATAGTTGGTGCGACAGGCTCGGCCACTGGGATCTTTGTTCCAGCCCGGTTGACCTGGAGCAACGAGAAGGCCGCGTTCAGCGCTTCGGCGGACTGACTGTCCGACAACCGCTCGCCCGAAAACTAGGTGAACAAGCGCTTGCGCAAGCACGAGGCCAAGCATCGTCGCCGTGGGACATCATCGCACGCGACGCCGACAAGGCATTCGCGAATGATAAAACCGGCCTCAGCCCGTGGTGGGCGATGGAAGGCGCAGATCTAAAGCGACATTTGTTCGCGCTTCCCCAAAGTCGCGACATTGATCGATTTGCGAAATTGAGGACGCAGAGGCTGCTCTATCGCCTTGCTTTGGGACAGCCGAACCAAGAGGATCTTGTCGATCTCCTGACGCATCACGACGTGGAAACGACGCGATCACTGCAAGCATTGACCCTCGATCTGTCCGCATTTTCACGACAGAAGAACCTCGATAAATAGCGGGCTTGCCATTCGGCGCTCCCGGCTCGTCCATCCTGTTCATGCGGGACAAGCAGCCCCTCACGCGGCCTGATCATCCCAGTCGGCGTCGTGCAGTTTCCCGCCTATTTATATCCCTGACTAGCCGCGTTCCCTACGCCTGAAGATTGATACTTCCCTGGCCACTTGCGCGCGCTCATGTTCGGTCGTGCAGGAGCGTGCGCCATCGAAGCTCGGCCATCGCGTCGATGCCTCTCCAATGACAGACGCATTTCGGAATGCGTCTCGCGCTTGATCGTCAACAATGACCGCGGCAGGTTTTCTTGCTGAAGGAGGGCATATGTCACAGACCACATTCCTCACACCAGAAGAAGTAGCCGAACGCTATCGTGGCAGCGTTTCCGTTGGCACACTTCGGAATTGGCGTGTGATGAAAATAGGGCCGTCGTTCGTAAAAATCGGCAAAGCGGTTCTCTACCGGGTCGATGAGCTTGAGGCGTGGGACGACAAGAATCGTGTGCAGTGCCGCGCCCCAAGGCGAATTGAACAAAGCGCTATGGATCGTGCTTGATCGCTTAGAGTCCATCTGGGATCAATTCGTGTTTTTGCATAGCTTTCGGAGCATGAGGCGAACGGTGGCCCAGCGCAGGAAGGTGAGGCCGGTGCGGTTGAGGTACTCCCAGTCCTTTGCCAATCGGCGGCAACGGTTGAGCCAGGCGATGGTGCGCTCGACGATCCATCGTCGAGGCAGGATGACGAACCTGTGCACGTCCGAGCGTTTGACGACCTCGACGTTGACCTGGGCACCGGCGGCGGCGAGGCCGTCGCGGAATTTTGGTCCCTGCTAACCGCTGTCGGCGTAGAGCTTGAGCAGAAACGGATAGAGGCCGAACAGCGCGCCCATCAGCAACACACCGCCGTCGCGATCCTGCACGTCGGCGGCATGCACGATGGACCGCATCGACAGGCCCTGTGTGTCGACCAGGACGTGCCACTTCTTACCTTTGATCTTCTTGCCGGCGTCGTAGCCTGGCGGATCGACCGAGCGCCCCCTTTTTTCGGCGCCCTTGACGGTCTGGCTGTCAATGATCGCCGCTGTGGGACTGGCCTCCCGGCCCGCTGCCTCACGACACGCAACATAGAGCGCGTGATGGATGCGCTCCAGCGCCCCGTCCCAGTCCCATCGCCGGAAGTAATCGTTGACCGTGCTCCGCGGCGACAGATCAACCGTTTTTTTAGTTGCCTGCCAGGGACTTGAAGTGACGTACAAAATTCAGAACATCGGCGGGCATAAGGCGACCGATCGCGCGGGTCGAGTAGACAGCTGTCACGATCCGGCCCTCTGGATCGATGACGAACCCGGTCGCTTGGAGGGCTAGCGGATTCTCATTGACGAAGGCGCCGGTGGCTGCGGAAACTGCTCGTGCATCCGCGCTGTAGCCGACCGGAAACCCTAGCTTGTGCTTGTCGACGAGCGCCTCCGATTTTTCCCGATCGTCCGTCGATACTGAGACGACCCTGATCCCGTCCTCGGCGAACTTGTCCGCCGCTCGCGCAAATTCGGCGAGCTGGGCGTTGCAGTATGGACACCAGGAACCACGGTGGAACAGGATAACACCGAACCCGCCCGCCAGATCTCCGGGCAAGTGGATTTCGCCGCCGCCAGCGCGACCAAAGATGAATGAGGGAAAGACGTCGCCATTCTGCAGCATCACAATTGCACTCCTTGTTAAATTTTTTTGGCGCTCAAAGCGCCGAGTGGTCCTTCACCGCTTCTTCCAACGCCCGCTTCAACCCGAGAAAGCGTTCGTCGACTGCGGCCGGGTTTTCGCGGTTGAGCGCGATCATCTGCGCACGTGTCTCGCCGCCGCGGATTACTTCGAACGCCCGGGCTTCGATGCCGGCAACGATCGCATCGGCGACGGCGGAAGCCGGCTCGCGCGAAAAGCCTAGATCGGGTCCGGCGCGGTTCGATTTCATCATGGGCGTATCGGTGCCACCCGGATAGACGGTCATCACGTGGATGCCCTCACCCTTCAGTTCGCGCCGCAACGCCTCGCCGAAGTTGGCAAGCCCGGCTTTCACCGCGGCATAGGTCGTATAGAACGGTGCACCGACGAGCGCTATCCCGGAGGAGATGTTGACAATCACGGCATCGCCGCCTTCCCGCAGGACTGGCAGCGCCGCCCGGGTCAACATGATCGGCGCCACGAGATCGATATCGATCATCGCCTGCAGTTCGGCTTCGGGCGTGTTCTCAAGGCGTCCAGCCCGAACCCCACCTGCATTGTTGACGAGGATGTCCAGGCCGCCGAGCTTTTGCAACGCTCCTTCCAACGTTGTAGCGCGGCCCTCCGGCGTGGCAATGTCGGCGACGACGCCGTGAACCTCACTGTCCCCTGCCTTCAGCTCGGTGACAGCATCCGCGACCATTTTGGCGCGGCGGCCGGTTATAGCTACCCTCGCGCCCTTGGCCAGAAGCGCGTGGGCAAGGGCCAGTCCGATGCCGCTCGATCCGCCAGTGATCAGAATGCGTTTGCCATCAATGTTCACGAGCGTGCTCCTTCCAGCTTATCCTGTGTCCTGTTCTCGAAGTCGGACGCGTTGTGGCGTTCGTGGAGTTGGCTCGACGGCTCGCCCGAAGTCCGGTTGACCTTGCGGCCGCGCGTCACCGCCGGTCGGCCATAGATCTGTTCGGCCCAGCGATTCACGTGCGTGTATTCGTGCGTAGAGAGAAACTGCGCCGCGTCGCCATACTGCCAGCCCTTCACCAGACCGCCATACCAGGGCCAGATCGCGATATCGGCGATGGTATATTGCGAACCGGCAACATACTCGTTGTCGGCAAGACGCCGGTCGAGAACGTCGAGCTGGCGTTTCACCTCCATCGCGTACCGGTCGATGGCGTATTTGATCTTCTCCGGCGCATAGGCATAGAAATGGCCGAAGCCGCCGCCGAGGAACGGGGCCGAGCCCATCTGCCAGAACAGCCAGGATAGCGTTTCGGCGCGCATCGGCTGTTCCGTCGGCAGGAAGGCGCTGCCGAATTTTTCCGCCAGGTGCATCAGAATCGCGCCGGATTCGAAGATGCGGATCGGCGTCGGGCCGGAGCGGTCCATCAGCGCAGGGATCTTGGAGTTTGGATTGACCTCGACGAATCCGGAGCCGAACTGGTCGCCGTCGCCGATCTTGATCAGCCAGGCGTCATATTCGGCGCCCTTGTGACCGGCCTCGAGCAGTTCCTCGAACATGATAGTGACCTTCTGGCCGTTCGGCGTGCCCAGCGAATAGAGCTGGAAGGGATGCTTGCCGATGGGCAGCTCCTTATCATGGGTGGAACCGGAAATCGGGCGATTGATACTGGCGAACTGACCACCATTGCCCTTCTCCCAGGTCCAGACTTTCGGCGGCGTGTACTCTGCGGTATTCGTCATGGTCGCTCCTGTGACGTCTCAATGGCCAGCTTAGGCCGCCGGAGGATAATTCGACGGGAACAGCGCGCGCTTTGTCTCCTCGTCGTTCACTTTCTTGAAGGCGTGGTCCTTGCCGACTTCTCGCGCTCTGGAGGCGGCAGGCCGTGCATCGACAGCTTCGAATAGGCGCTTGAGGTTGGGAAAGGCCGCCAGCGGGTCTTCCGCCCCTTTGCGTACACGGGAGGCGCGATCGAGCCAGCCCCAGGCGGACATGTCGGCGATCGTGTAGCTGTCGCCTATGATCCAGTCCCTCCCCTCAAGATGATCGTTCAGGACCTGATAGTGGCGCTCGGCCTCGCGACGATAGCGGTTGGTCGCGTATTCCTGGCCCTCCGGCGCGGCGAACTGGAAATGCACGGCTTGTCCCGAAAAAGGCCCGAGACCCGTGCCAAGGAAAAGCAGCCAGGACAGCAGTTCGGGCCGATCCTCCGGCGTGCCGAGAAACTTAGCCGTTTTCTCGGCAAGGTAGATCAGGATCGCAGTGGAATCGAAAACCCGCGCTTGCCTGCCTCCCGGACCGTCCGTGTCAACAATGGCTGGTACCTTGCCGTTCGGATTGATCGCCCGGAACGCCGGAGCGTGCTGCTCGCCCTTGCTGGTGTCGACGGCCACGGTTTCATATGGAACCCCTGCCTCCTCAAGGAACAGGGCAATCTTGGCCGGGTTCGGCGTGGGATGGAAATAGAAGCGGATCATGGTGTCTCCTGCGGTTGAATTGACAGTGTTGCAGACGATGGCCGGCTGGCCGCCAGCAGGACGCCCACAACGATGACTGCTATTGCAATGCCTTCGACGAACGACGGCGTTTCGCCCAGGGCCGGGATGGCAAGCAGCGATGCCGCAGCGGGAACGAGAGCGATCATGGCCGTCGCCGCCGAGGCGCCCAACAGCGAAACCGCTCTATTGAAGGTGACGAGCGCAACCGCCCCCATCAACACACCCTGGTAAAACAACTGGAGCGCTATCTCGCTTGCGGACGCGCGGCCGAGATGGCTGAGACCGAAGAGGACATAGGCTGGCAGAAAGAGAGCTGCCGACCAGATGCAGATGAGCGCCGCCGCCTGGATCGACGACAGGCCGCTACGGCGGAACAGCAACGTATAGACCGCCCACATGCCACCTGCCGCGGCTAGGGCCGTAACGCCGGCTGGACTGGGCGGAGCCTGTGTCGTGACGGCTCCGGTGAGGCAGACCAGTCCGGCGAGGATCGCGGCATATCCAGTCCACCGGATCCACCCCTGCTGTTCCTTCAGGAAGACGAAGGAGAGTATTCCTGCGACGAGAGGCATCGTCGTTGGAGCAATGGAGGCGGCCTGAGCCGCCGAAGTCAGTTTGAGCCCGAGCGCCACGAGGAGCACGAAGGGTGCACCCCACAGCAATGCAAACAAAAGCCCCTCACCCCATGCAGACATGGGAAGGCGCGAACCGCGACGCAGGACAGCCGGGGCAAGGAGGACGGCGCCCACGCCGAAGCGAAGCGCGGTCACGTCCCAGACCTGCAATTCGCGCGTGACGCTGAACCGGGTCACCACGAACCAGCCTGAAAAGATCGCGATCGATAGAGCAGCCCAGAGCAGACCCTCAAGCCGCGTGCCCCGCCATGACGCCACGCGTTCCGCTCGTGTAACTTCAATCGCCTCCTGGGCAGCCATGATTCCAGCCTTTGGATCGTCCAAGGCTGCCGGCAGAGAAACGATGACGCCGGTCACACCTTGAGTTTTAGTTCACTTGTTCTAGAATGCATCGGCGCGGACA
>NZ_VCBQ01000105.1:0-17093 GCF_006386455.1 Paracoccus sp. FO-3
GACTAATTTCGCACCGCCATTCTCAGACCGGCTGATCCGCGCCATCCGCGACGGAGCGCAGGATACCGTCAATCAGGCAGGCCAGCAGATCGTCCAGCGCCAGTTGCAGATTGCGCCGACGCTCACGATCCGTCCCGGCTTCCCGGTCAGGATCATCGTCACCCGTGATTTAGTGTTCGAGCCGGCAGGAGGTTAACCATGACGAAACTGAAACTCGGCCCGCTGCCAGACGACAAGCCCGTGAAGATCACCGTGGAGATGCCCGCGCCGCTCCACCGCGATCTGGTCGCCTACGCCGAGGTGCTGGCCCGCGAAACCGGCCAGCCCGCCGCCGATCCCGTCAGGCTCATCGTGCCGATGCTGGAACGGTTCATTGCAACTGATCGGGCGTTTGCTAAAGCACGACGGACTGATTTGGGCAAGAACTCGCAGCTGTGACCGCCATGGCCCTTGCCAAACTTAAAAATCGCCGAAACGCCGGATTGTCATTCCTAGCGGACCATACCGCTGAAAACGGGAGGATTTCCCCTCGAATCGGGCGATAAATGGCACCAGGGAATTGGGCAACGGTCATTGCTTCACTTACCAGCGTCAGGCCGCGACCCAACGCCACCAAAGGCACTAGGTTGTCTCGGCTAACCTGCTGCACCTGAATTTCTGGGTGTCTGCCAAGATCCGCTAGGCACCGCACAAGATGATCATGAATTTCCTGTCCTGGAGCCGTCTCGCTGACGATAAAGGTTTCTTCCGCGACGTCGCGCCATTCTAAATCTTCCCGGGCGGCCAACCTGTGCTGATCAGGCAAAACTACGAATACTCTCTCCGACCACAGATGCTCACGTTCGCAATCTACCCACTCGCGCATTCCAGTGATGAACGCGACGTCGAGGCTGAGCTGTCGGATTGCAGCGACATGCTCCGCAGGATTTCCGTCGATCATCTCAATCCTAATCCTGCGATGACGTTGGCCAAAACTGTGCAAGACATCAGCGAGGAAACCCGAGGCGATGGAAGAATATATCCCAATCCGAACACGCCCCACTTCAGATCGGCCCGCCGAGGCCACGGCATTCGCGCCTTCGCCAATAGTTCTAATGGCCTTCCGTGCTCGCGGGAGGAAACGCTGCCCGGCATAAGTCAAGGATACGCCCCAAGCATGGCGATGGAAAAGCGACGCGCCAATCCGATCTTCAAGATGAGCAATGCAGCGGCTGATTGCCGACTGCGAGATCCCGATAGCCAAGCCCGCCTTTCGGAAGCTGCCGTGTTCTGCGGCTGCAAGAAAATAGCGAAGATGCCGAACCTCAATTTCAGCGCCGTAGGTTGCATCAAGTGGAGACCATCGCACCACTTATCGGTCCCCCCTTGAGAACATTGAACCCATGAGGCGAAGAGCCCGAATCAGAGGCATCACCGCTTTTCAGTCGAAACCCATCGTCAGCGGTTTATGGGCTTTCTTAACTTCGCCTTGGCCTACATCGTCGCCCCGATCTGCCAAGGCACAAACTCAACGCGGCCAAAGCCCTGCGCCTCACTCTTAGTGGGTTTACCTGACGCGACTTCAAGGATCGCGGCGTAGATCTCCGCGCCTTTGTCCTGCAAGGATGTCCCGTCAATGATGTCGCCGCAGTTAATATCCATGTCGTCGCCCATGCGCGACCAAAGATCGTTGTTTGAGGCGAGCTTGATGCACGGAACAGGACGATAGCCCGATACCGATCCGCGCCCCGTGGTGAACACGATAAGATTGGCACCCGATGCAATCTGGCCCGTGACCGAGCAGGGATCGTAGCCTGGACTGTCCATGAACACGAAGCCCGACGTGCGAACGGGCTCGCCGTAGCGATAGACAGCGGACAAGGGCGCGCTGCCGCCCTTGGCGACGGCGCCAAGGGATTTTTCGAGGATCGTGGTCAGCCCGCCCTTCTTGTTTCCGGGGCTCGGGTTGTTGTTCATATGGCCGCCGAAGCGCGCAGTGTAGTCCTCCCACCACCGTATGCGGGCCATCAGCGCCTCGGCGACCTCAGGCGCGGCACGGCGGGTCAGGAGATGCTCGGCACCGTAGATTTCCGAAGTTTCCGACAAGATTGTAGTGCCGCCCTGGGCCACAACCATGTCTGAGGCGACGCCGAGGGCGGGGTTGGCAGTGATTCCCGACAGTCCATCCGAGCCTCCGCATTGCAACCCGATCACCAGTTTGGAGGCCGGGATCGGAACGCGCTTCACCTGGTTCGCGGTCTCCGCGAGTTCGCGCAGCACGGGTCGGGCCGCATCAATCGTGGCGCGGGTTCCGCCCTGGTTCTGGATGGTCAGGAAACGGAAATGTGCCGGGTCCTTCAGCTGTGGCGCAGACTGCAGGACCGGGAGCTGCATGACCTCGCAACCAAGGCCGACGACGAGGATCGCTCCAAAGTTCGGATGCTGCGCATAGCCCGCAAGCGTGCGCAGGAGAATGTCATAGCCCTCGCCGCGGTCGGCCATGCCGCAGCCAGTGCCATGAGCGATGGGCACGATTCCGTCCACGTTCGGCAGATCGTTGAGAAGGCCGCGTCGTTCGGCATCCTCCGCGATGAACTGCGCGACGGAACCGGAGCAGTTCACGGTGGTTAGGATGCCGATGAAGTTGCGCGTCCCCGCCCGCCCGTCGGCGCGGGGAAAGCCAAGAAAGCTGTCCTGTTGCGCTGCTGGCGTGATTGTCGGCATCCCGCTCTGCCCCGCGTCCCCACCCCGGTCTTCGCCCATGCCGAGATTTTGCACATGGACATGGGCGCCGATTGGAATGTCCATCGTCGCCGTGCCGATGATCTGGCCGTATTTGCGCACGAACTCGCCCTCGCGGATGAGCCTCAGCGCGAACTTGTGGCCCCGGGGAACAGCCTCGCTCGCGCCCTCTTCGCCAGGGACGAGATCCGTGAGGGCGATCCCGACGTTATCCTCGGGATGTAGCCGGAGGACACGCGCCATAGTCATGGCCTGACCACCGCCTTGATCAGCTCCTCACGATCAGCCGCAAGCGCAGGAAAGCGGGTGCTCAGTTCAGAAAGCGGAAACTCTGCCGACAACAGCGCCGCCGTGTCGATCTTCCTGTCGCGGATCGCCGCCATCACGCGCTCGAAATCCGACTTCAGCGCGTTGCGGCTTCCGACGATGCGGGTCTCCCGCTTGTGGAACTCGGCATCCTCGAAGGTGATCGTGTCCTTGACGACGCTGACCAGCACATAGGTGGACCCGTGAGCCAGCAGCGGGAAGCCTGCCTCGATGGCCTTCGCTGTGCCGGTGGCGTCGAAGATCAGGTCGAAGCCGTCGGCAAGATCACCTTGCAGAATCGCCTTGCCGTCGTCGTGTAGGTGAGCGAAGCCGAACCTCCGACCAGCCAGATCCAGCCGACGGCGGCTCAGATCCAGAAGGTGCACCTCCGCGCCCTCCAGCTCGGCGAAAAGGGCCGTCCCGATGCCGATGGGTCCCGCGCCGGTGACAAGAACCCGGTCTCCCGCCTGAATGCCGGAGCGAGCGACGGCATGGGCGCCGATTGCAAGGAACTCGACCATCGCAGCCTCGGTCTCGCTTAGGCCCTCAGCGGAATAGAGGTTCTCGATCGGCACCGCGATTCGGCCGCAGAGCCCGCCGTCCCGGTGGACGCCCAGAACCTCGATCCGGGTGCAACAATTGGGCTTCCCGCGCCGGCAGGCCCGGCAGGCCCCGCAGGACAGATAAGGGTTGATGACGACCAGAGATCCAGCCTCCATCCCACCGGCGGCATGAACAAGCCGACCCGAGAGTTCGTGGCCGATGACGCGGGGGTATTCCAGATAGGGGTGTTTGCCCGCGAAGATGTGGTAATCGGTGCCGCAAAGCCCGACGGCTGCGATGTCGACCAGCGCCCAGCCCTCGGGTGCGGATTCGGGCACAGTGGCGTCACGCAACTCGAACCGTCCCGGTTCGATGCAGGTCCCGGCTAGCATAGTACGAACTTCCTGCTCCGCGATTTTCTGGGGAACGCTCATTGCAGCGTCTCCTTGTTGCGTGCGGTCCAGTTGTCGGGAAGTGCGCCCTTGATGATCAGGCTAAGCACGTCGTCCTTCGAGACCTCATCGATCCGATAGGAGCCGACATTGTGGCCCCGGTTCATGACGACGACGCGGTCGCAGAGATCGAAGACATCGTGCATGTCATGGCTGATCAGAAAGATTCCCACGCCTTCCTGGCGCAACTGCTTGATAAGTTCGCCCACCATTGCTGTCTCCGCAGGGCCCAACGCCGCAGTTGGTTCGTCCATGATCAGGCATTTGACATTGAAGTAGATGGCGCGTGCGATTGCGATTACCTGCCGCTGACCACCCGAGAGCCGCGAGACCGGATCGCCAAGGTTACGGAAGTTCGGGTTCAGCCGCGCAAGCACCTTGCGCGCTTCCTCCAGCATCCGCTTGTCATCGAGATTGCCCCATCGAGTGCGCAATTCACGGCCCAGAAATAGGTTCGCAGGGGCGTCCAAGTGGTCGGCGAGCGCCAATGTCTGATAGATCGTCTCGATCCCATGGTCGCGAGCGTCATGGGGAGAGGCAAGCTCGGCTTTCTTCCCACCGACGCGGATTTCACCAGCGTTTGGCGCCATTGCGCCTGACAGTATTCGCATCAGGCAGGATTTTCCTGCGCCGTTGTGGCCCAAAACCCCGACAACCTCGCCGGGATAAAGGTCCAGCGACACGCCGTTCACAGCGTGAACGCCACCAAAGTGCTTTTCGATCTCGATCATTTCAACGAGAGGGGTAGTCATGGTCGTGCCCTTCATCATCCCGGAAAGGCCCGAGCGACAGGATAACCCGCCGCCCAGGCTGTTGTGGCAGCACCGTCTCAGTAAAGGACGTTCTTCGCTTCGTCCGAGTCGATATTCTCCTTGGTTACGAAGACGACTCCGGTGTCGATCTGCGGTTCGACACTGTTCCCGCCAACCAAGTCGAGCACCGCCTTGACCCCCAGCTCGCCCATCTGGAACGATCCCTGCACCAGTGTGCCAGTCAGCGTCCCGTCCTTGACGAAGGCTTGCAGATCCTCGTTGCCGTCAAAGCCGATGGCGACAATCTGACCGGCTTTCCCGGCCTGCTGGATTGCGCGGCCCATACCGACGGCCGTCGGTTCATTGGCTCCGAAGATACCAACCAGATCCGGGTTGGCAGCCAGAACGTCCGTGGTCTGGTTCAGAGCGGTCGCCATCTGCGATTGCGAGTAGTAGGGGCCGACGATCTCGATTTTCGAGTTGGCCTTGATCTCCTCGACAAAGCAACCGACCCGGCCGATTTCAGAGCCGACGCCGGCAACGTAGGACATGACCGCAACCTTGCCCTCACCACCTGTCGCCTCGATCATCTTCGTCGCAGCGAGCTTGCCCGCAGCGCAGTTGTCGGTGGACAGGAAGGTCTGGAACGTGCCTGCGCCACCCTCGCCAAGCGCCGAGTCGATGATGGCGACGGGAATGCCCGACTCGTTTGCGCGTTTCACGGCCGGGATCAGCGCCTCGGGGTCGGACGGCGCCAGGACAATGCCGGCGACGCCACGGTTCACCGCGTTGTCGACCATGTTGACTTGATCGGCAACGGCTGATTCCGCAGCGGGGCCGTCAAAGCTCATGGTGTGTTCAGAACCTTCCACAGCGGCAGAGGCACCTTTATTGACGTTCTGCCAGAAGTTCGAGTTGGTGGTTTTCACGATGACGGCGATTTCGTCCGCCATCGCCGTCGCCGGGAGCGCCAGGATGGCACCGAGGGCAAGCGCAGCTTTCAGGGTAATCTTCATTCTCTCCTCCATTGAACAGGTTGAAACTCGTACGGTACGCTCACCGTCGGTTGCGCATCTGGTCGATAAAGACCGCCAGGATGACGACGATGCCGATGATGATCTGCTGGATGAAAGCCGAGACACCGGCCATATTCAGGCCATTCCTCAGCACACCAATAATGAAAGCGCCAATCATGGTGCCGGAGATCGTGCCCACCCCTCCCATAAGGGAAGCCCCACCGATCACCGCTGCAGCGATGGCGTCGAGTTCGTACATCACGCCTTCGTTCGGTTGCGCGGTGACAAGGCGAGACATCAGCACGTTTCCAGCGAGTCCAGCCAGCGCGCCGGACATAACGTAGGCGGCAATTTTTGTGCGCACGACGTCAACACCCGAAAGACGCGCGGCCTCTTCGTTGGAACCTGTCGCATAAAGATGCCGCCCAAGTGCGCGTCGACGAAGCAGATAGGCAGCCCCAATCGCAGTGATAACAAGAAGAATCGCAGGATAGGGAATTCCGGGGAAGATCACCTTATTCAGGCCGTTCGGCTGCATTTCGACCACGCGAAAGAGAGCCCCGTTTCCAAGCCGGCCAAACGCCTCGCCGAGTTGTGAAATTGGTGCTGCGCCGGTCATCTGTAGCGCTGTGCCTCGGGCGATCAGCATCATGCCCAGCGTCGCAACGAATGGTGTGATCCGCATTTTGGTGATGATCAGGCCATTTGCCAGCCCACAAAGCGCACCGACGGCAATTCCGGCGGCCATCCCCAAAGGAACTGGGACGCCTGCTTTCACAAGTAATCCTGTAACCGTCCCCGAAAGTGCAAGGACTGAACCCACGCTCAGGTCGATACCACCCGTTATGATGACCATTGTCATCCCGATACCCAGGAGTCCGATCACCGAAGTCTGGAGAAGAACCGTCAACCCGTTGTTGACGGAGAAAAAGGCGGCATTCCCGAAGGCGAACACCCCAATTAGCAACGCTAGCGTCGCCAGCGCTGAAAGTTTGTGAAAGGTATCGGCGTTCACGCCGGGCACAGACTTCTGCTCCCGCGCCCCGTTTGCAGCAACCGACATGAAGCTCCTCCCATCTCGGTATATAATAATTTCATACAGCAATCGCGCATCCGACAGCTCATGTCAATTGTCTTTTATCATTGTATGCAAAGGCGCTTCTAGCTAGTCTGGGAGAAAGAAGGAGTCTGCGCGTGGCCAGAACAGACGAGCGGTTTCGAGAAGCATACAACGCACTGCTGGACTACTGCGAAACGTTGGCGCCTGGCGACCAGCTGCCGGCGGAACTTGCTCTGGCAGCGCATCTCGATGTCAGTCGCACCGTCGTGCGCACTGCCCTGGAGCGAATGCAGGCCAAAGGGTTGGTGAGGTGGCAGGGGCGTGAGAAGACGCTGTTGCGACTGCCTTTGCAGGACGACAGGTTGCACGTTCAGATGGAACAGTTGTCAACGGAGGAACTTGAGCGAGTCTTCCTTGATTGGGTCTTGCGGTTCGATGTACCGCCAGGCACCGCTCTGAACGTCACCGAAATGGCCCGGAAATTTGGGGTGCCGCCTCATAGCCTTCAGGAATTCCTCGCTTCGCTCAGCCGATTCGGACTAGTGCGCCGACGGCCGCGAGGCGGGTGGGAGCTGGTCGGCTTTACCCGAGACTATGCCATTGAGCTTTCGGATTTCCGCATGGTCCTCGAATTGAACGCAGTCTCACACTTGGTTGCACTGCCTACCGACCATCAAATCTGGCAGCAGCTCGCCGCGCTGGAGGCCGAGCACCTCGCTCTCGCGGCCGAGATAGACACGCGCTTTCACGATTTCTCGGTTCTAGACGAGAGGTTCCATACGACTATTGGCAGTGTGGTGCGCAATCGGTTCGTGGCCGAGTTCCAAAAGGTCATCACCCTAGTCTTCCACTACCACTATCAATGGGACAAGAAAGACGAGCGCGAGCGAAACCTTGCAGCGATAGGCGAGCACCTTCGCATCATCGAAGCGCTGACGGACCGCAACGAAGACGGAGCGCTGGCGGCGGTGCGTGATCATTTGCGAACATCGAAACAGACACTTCTGTCGTCACTCCGCAGTCACGCCCTGGCCTAGCTAGGCCAGGGCTGAATCTGCGCCAGGAGGCCAAGGTGTGGTCGCCGCAGCGAGATTGCGGTTCAGTGACGAGACCTGCGTGGTGCCGATCAAGACGGACGCGGCGAGAGGGTGCCTCATGGCGAATTGGAGCGCAGCCGTGGCCAACGGAACCCCCACGCTTTCTGCGCGCCGCCGAAGATCTTCCGTACGGGCTAAAATTTCTTCTGAGGCAGGAGCATAGTCGAAATGGGCGCCGGGAACTGGTCCGGTTGCAAGTATGCCCGAATTGAAGATCCCGCCCAGCACCAGACTTACATTGCGATCACGGCAAAGGGGGACAAGTTCATCCTCGGCAGAACGATCGAGCAATGTAAGTCGTCCGGCTAGCAGGATTACATCGATTTCGGCGCTGCGCATGACCTCAACGCAGACTTCGTTTTCGTTCACACCCAGCCCATAGGCACCGATCCGACCCGCCGCCTGGAGCTTTCTCAACCGAGGAATCCCGGTCTTCAGCAAGTCTGCGATATGGCGTTCATGCTCGTGACCATGAGTTAATCGCCCGATGTCATGAACGTAAACAATGTCTACATACCTCGTGCCCAGCCGCTCGCAACTCTGCTCGAATGCAGCCTCGATCCCGTCGCCCGTGTAGTCGTAGCTGACGCTATTCGGTAACGGCTCGATGAAGCCATCCGCCTCAGCAAGCTGTGGTCCGGGCGCGAGAAGCCGCCCAACCTTTGTGGAGAGAGTGTAGTCCTCTCGCGCCCGTCCGCGAAGAAACTGCCCGAGCCGCAGTTCAGACAGGCCGCGCCCATAGTGAGGCGCAGTATCGAAATAGCGGATACCGTGCTCCCAGGCTCGCGTCAGAACGGCTAGAGCCGTTTCGTCATCGACCTTGCGATAGAGATTGCCGAGACCCGAGCATCCGAAGGAGAGTTGCGTCACCTCGACCTCGGTACGACCGATACGGTTGCGTTTCATGCCCGTTCCTCCGCTTGGACCAAGGCCTTTTTCAAGCGGGGCTGGGGCTCAGTGCAGCCGATCTCAACCGACCAGTCGAGGAAGAGCCCTATTCGGCGGCGCAGTTTCTCGGCATGGTTCTGCGCAATGTCCGATAAACGGTGGGCAAGATATGGGTTGGCGAAGCGGTCCAGAGTCGTGGCGACGTAGGCGGGCGCCTCGTCATAGCCTGCCGCCGTGAAGACCGGCAGAACCTCTTCTGCATAAAGGCTGTCCAGATCGGAGCGAGCTGCGGCATCCGCCATAACGTCGCGCACCAGTGGTGCGCCCGTCCCGCCCGAAGCCAGCCATCTTGCGACCATGTAACTGTGGCCGAGGTTTAGGATATGCAGCTTCAGCCGCTCGATCCGGTCGAGGTCCTCGACCACTTGAATCGCTGGGTGCCGGCAGGGAAGGGCCAAACCAGGCTGGCCTTCGACGGCCCAAAGCGCATAGGGTTCGGCGACAGCACCGGCGGGTTCCAGCGGCTCGGAGACGATCCGGTCCACCAAGGAGTTCGCGAAGGCGACATCCGCCGCGATCCACTCTGCAAGTGCGGCGTCCAGCGCCCCGGCCAGTTCCAGCACCCGTGCCCGAAGCACGTCGCCATTTCGCACCACCAGTTCCGTCGGCATGACAGTCAGAGGTCGTCCTCCGGAAGCATAGCGCGCGCGCAGGAGGTGTGTCAGCTTGGCGGGGAACGACATCTCCTGCCGGAAGGCGGCCGCGTTGTCTGCGGCCTGTGGCAGCCAGCCAGAATCGGCGGTGTTCGAGAGGATGACCGCCACCTCCTCTGCTGCGATCCGAGTGATTTCGTCCCAGTCGCTTCCTGTCGCCAAGGTGCGCCGAACTGAGGTAACGTAGGTTTCCCGCCGGATGGGATGGCCGCCCTCAATCCCCTCGATCCGAACGGTGAAGCCGCCCGGTGCCGCCAGCGCCTCAAGCCGACGTGCGCGCGCGGCATCACCGCTCGATTGCACCACCGTTACCGGGCCAAGCGCTTCGCCGAGCTCCAATGCCTCTGAGATGAACAGATCAGCGTGGGCCTGAAGAAAGCGGCTGGTGCCAAATTGCAGGATGGGTGTTTGCATCGACTCCTCCTCTTGACGACGGTTCTTTATGATTACATACATAAAGTCAAGCGTGGACGAGGGAGGGGAAGAGAATGATCGACGCACATCAGCACTTCTGGCGATTATCGCGAGGGGACTACCCGTGGCCGAACGAAAGCGTCGCACCCATCTTCCGGGATTTCGCTCCGGAGGACCTGCTGCCCCTTCTCGAGGCCGCCGGCGTGCAACAAACTGTCGTCGTCCAAGCCACGGATAGCGTAGCTGAGACCGAGTATCTCCTGGAGATGGCCGGCGGCCTCGACAGTGTGGCCGGTGTCGTGGGTTGGGTCGATCTGTCGACCAAGGACGCAATCGTTACCATCGAACGCCTTCGTGCGAACCCGAAGCTGAAGGGCCTTCGGCCGATGCTACAGAACATCGAGGAGACGGACTGGATTAACCGGCCGGAGGTGCAGCCCGCACTTGCCCATATGGCAGAGATCGGCCTGCGTTTCGATGCGCTGATCCAGCCGCGCCATCTTCCATGCCTGCTCCTGACCGCGCGTCAGCATTCCGGCCTGCCGATTGTGATCGACCATATCGCCAAGCCCGCCATGGGCGGTGTCGACCCCGACGACGCATGGCTGGAAGGCATCGCCGGGCTCGCCACCTGCCCGAATGTCTGGTGCAAGCTCTCGGGCTTGATCACCGAGATCGGTCCCGGCTGGCGTCACGACGATCTTGTACCCTTTGCCAGGCATGTGCTGGATTCCTTCGGGCCAGAGCGGGTGATCTGGGGATCGGACTGGCCAGTCCTCAACCTTGCCGGGGACTACGCCGGCTGGATCAATGCAGCGCGGAAACTGGTGGCACATCTGCCAGCCAAAGCGCAGGATGCCATCTTCGGCGGCAATGCCGAACGCTTCTACGGACTTTCCTGATGGTGCAGCTTCTGTGCATCGGCGAGGCCATGGCCGAATTGCGCCGCGACGGCGACGGTTTCGCCACGAGTTTCGCCGGCGACACCTTCAATACGGCGGTCTATTGCCGCCGCCTCCTGCCCGACGATGGCTCCGTGGGATATCTGAGCCGCATCGGCCGCGATCCGCTGTCGGAGGGCTTCCTGACGCTCGCCCGGGCTGAACGCATCGACATCTCCGCGATTGGCCAAGAGGCGGACAGGAACATCGGGATCTATTCTGTGCAGACCGATGCCACGGGGGAGCGGTCGTTCCATTACTGGCGCGGCGATTCCGCGGCGCGGCAGCTTTTCCGTGATCCGGCCGATCTTGATGCGCTGGAGCGGGCGGACATTCTTTGCCTCTCGGCGATCACACTTGCCATTGTCGCGCCGGAGGCGCGCGCCGCATTGCTCTCCCGGCTTGCTGCATTGCGAGGCGCGGGCGCTCGCATCGCCTTCGATTCGAACTACCGCCCGCGGCTTTGGCCGGATGCCGATACGGCGCGCGACTGGATCGGCAGGATGTGGCGCCTCACGGACATCGCACTGCCCTCCGCCGACGACGAACAGGCATTGTTCGGCGACAGCGATGAGGGTGCTGTCCTCACCCGACTGCGCGCTTGGGGTTGCCATTCGGGGGCGCTGAAATGCGGTGCGAAAGGCCCGGTGCCCCTGGACGGGACGCTGGCCAGCCTGCCGCAATTCCCTCCTGCGCCGCGCATCGTCGATACGACCGCTGCGGGCGATAGCTTCAACGGCGCCTATCTCGCCGCACTGCTGCTGGGACAGGACGAGGTGACGGCAATGCAGTGGGGGCACCGTACCGCCAGCGAAGTCATCGGCCGGCCCGGCGCAATCGTTGCGCTGCCGCCTTTGCAGGCATGACGATCATCGGGGTTGGAAGGATCAGGGATGCTCAAGGGAATCGATTCACTCATCAATCCCGATTTGCTGTCGGTGCTGGCGCGCATGGGGCATGGCGACGAAATCGTGGTCTCCGATGCGAATTTTCCTTCGGCCTCGGTCGCGGCCCGAACCATGGTCGGACGTGAACTCCATCTGAGTTGCGATGCCGTTCGCGCCTTGCGCGCGATCCTGTCATTGCTGCCGCTCGACGCGCATGAGCCGAACCCGGTCACGACGATGCTGGTCGTGGACGATCCCGACGCTCTGCCTGAACCCGTCGCAGAGGCAATGCCGATCCTTGCAGTGGAGGGCGTGGTGCCTTCGGGGCTGGAGCGATTCGCTTTCTATGCCAGGGCGCAAACAGCATTCGCGGTAGTTCGTACCTCGGATACCCGGCCTTACGGAAACTTCATCCTCCGCAAGGGTGTGATCAGCAAAACGCCCTGATGGTCAGGCCCGGTTGGCCCGAAGCACCCTTCAGACCCGACATGTGGACCGGGCTTCGGTCCCACATCGCCGTGGCTCGGGCGGTCGCCATGGACGGCTATCCCCGTTGTCCTGTTTCAATGCGCCGTTATGAAGCCGGCAGTTTGCTCCGGCGCCTCTGGCATCCGGTTTACGCCGGCGCCTGATTTCAGCCTGCAAGGTGTTGCTCCGCTCTGGCCCTTGCACGGGAGCGCAAATCGTCCAGCAGGGCTATTCCGGACCAGGGTGATGTCTTTTCAGTGAAAGCCTGATGCACCAGGCCGCAAAGGCGCTCGTTGACGGGTGCCCGGCCTTTCGTCCGTATCGCCAGCGATACTATCTCGCCATTGATCCAGTCCACCTCGGGCATGCGCCCGGCGGCCAGATCATCGGCCATCGAAGACCGGGCGGTTGCGTCGATCTTCAGCATCCTGCCGGCAAGAAGCCGAAACAGCGGGTCGGGCAGACGCAACAGCGCAGGCATCCACGAGGCCGGAAGAGGCATGAGCCGCGCCGGTCGAATGTGGCCCGCAATCTTCAGAACGGCAAGTGCTTCCTGTTGCGCCATCGCAAGACACCGGCGATAGTTTCGGTCTTCCAACTGCTTGCGCAGAGGAAGGCCGGAGAGAGCGTTGATCGCATTGTTGAGGTTTAGGAGCAGCTTTGCCCATTGAACCGCCTCGATGTTGGTCCGCCGGTCGAGAGGCAGGCCGGCGTCGAGGAAAGATCGTGCTGCGATGTCCAGCCCGGGATCATCCTCGACCGCAAGGAGTCCTTCCGTCGCGCGATGCAGGTGGTTCGACCCGCGCCAGACGATGTTGAACGGCACCATGCCGCGCAATATGCGCGCCTCCGGCAAGACAGCTTTCAAAATGCCACCGTTGCGGACACCGTTCTGAAGGCTCAGAATCGTTACCTGCGGCGAAAGAACGGGTTGGAGCGACCTGGCGGCCTCCTCCGTTTGCGCGGACTTCACCGAAAGGACGACAAGATCGCAATGCCGAAGAGAGGCGATGTCGGTGGAAAACCGGATGGCCTGCGGCGGGACGGTTTCATCGCGGCCGTCGATGTCGGTCAGTCGCAGGCCTCCTTCCTTCCATGCCTTTTCCTTGTCGGCCCGCCCCACGAAGCGGACATCGGCATCTGCGGCCGCAAGGCAGCCGCCAACATATCCGCCGACGGCGCCCGCCCCGAAGATACCGACACGCAACTTGCCGGTTCCATTGCCTTTCCGGTCGACGCCCATGATCCCGTAACGTCCGCTTCTTTTCCCGTTTCAGAATTATGCAGTCCTGTAACTTCTTGTGGCGAGAAACCCGAAAGCCGCCGCAAGCGGGAACATGATCACGCCATAGACTGCTGCGGGCAAAGACAATTCAATGCTGCCGAGGATGGATTGCGCCACCACGATGGCCAGCGCCGCGTTGTGGATGCCGACCTCAAAGGCGCTGGCGATCGCCTGCGAGCCGGACATGCCGAACCGCAGCGGCACGACATATCCGATCGCAAGGCTGATCGCGCAAAACAGCACGGTGATGCCCAACAGATTGGTCATGTGAGCGGCGAGCACATCGAAGTTCGCAACGATGGCCCCTACGACGACGACAAGCAGGATCACGGCCGAAGCGATGCAAACCGGGCGATCCAGCATGCCGGCAAGGGCGGGCCTCGCCCTGCGGATAGCCATGCCGATCACGACGGGAACGAGCACGATGAAGAAGACTTCCAGAACCTTTCCAAACGCAAGTCCCATCATCATATCCCCCGGCCGGAACCATATGATTGCCAGGTTCACCATCACCGGAAGCGTTGCGATCGCGATGACGGAGTTCAGCGCGGTCAGGCTGATGTTGAGCGCGACGTCGCCCCGGAACAGGTGGCTGTAGAGGTTGGCCATCGTCCCGCCCGGCGACGCGGCAAGAAGCATCATCCCCGTGGCAAGCGCCGGCGGCAGCGCGAAAACCACAACCAGCGCGAAGCATATCAACGGCAAGATCACCAGCTGGCAACCGAGGGCCACGAAGATCGGCTTCGGCTGCCGGAAGATCCGGGTGAAATCCCCGATAGCAAGATGCAGGCCAAGCCCCAGCATGATGATGGCCAGCGCAACTGGCAAGGCCACAAGAACAAGGCTTGAGTCCACGAGTTTTCTCCCCTTAGCATCTAGGTCGATTTCTGACCGGACTCCGCCACAAGCCGCAGCCCACGGCACCTCAAATCCCTTCTCCTGGTCAACCCGCGACGGCCGACACGGATTTGCCGGCCTTCAGGCCCGAGAACAGGCAGCCCCCCAGAAACGTCCCTTCAAGCGCGCGATAGCCATGCATCCCGCCGCCGCCGAAACCGGATGCCTCGCCAGCCGCATAAAGGCCGGGGAAGGGCTGCCCATCGTGGCGAAGGACACGCCCTTCCAGATCCGTCTCCAGACCGCCGAGCGTCTTGCGCGTCAGGACGCTCAGCCGGACCGCTATAAGCGGGCCATGCGCCGGGTCGAGAATCCTGTGAGGCTTTGCAGTCCGTACAAGCCTGTCGCCAAGCGACCTGCGGGCGTTGTGAATGCCCATGACCTGCGCATCCTTGGCGAAACCATTGGCCATTTCACGATCCCGCGCCAGGATCTCTGCTCGCAGGCCGTCCTCGGAAATCCTGTCATTGCCGACGAGCGCGTTCATTCCCGAGACCAGATCGGACAGAGTTTCCCGGACGACGAAATCGGCGCCGTGCCGCTTGAACGCCTCGACCGGCTCGGGCGCGCGCTTTCCGACCGCACGCCGCAGAACCTGCCGCCAGCTCTTTCCCGTCAGGTCGGGGTTCTGTTCGGAGCCGGAAAGCGCAAACTCGCGCCGGATGATGGATTGGTTCAGGACGAACCAGGAATAGTCCTCGCCCGTGTTCCTCAGATACTCCAGCGTTCCCAGCGTATCGTAGCCCGGGAAGAACGGCGCAGGAAGTCTTTTGCCGAAGGCGTCGAACCACATGGACGAGGGTCCCGGCAGAATGCGGATGCCGTGGCCGGGCCAGATCGGATTCCAGTTTTCCAGACCCTCGACATAGTGCCACATGCGGTCCGGATTGATCACCCGCGCACCGGCGGTCTCGGCAATACCGATCATGCGACCATCGACATAAGCGGGGACGCCGGATACCATTGTCTTCGGTGGCAATCCCAGACGGGCTGGCCAGTTCTTCCGAACGAGGTCGTGATTTGCCCCGATGCCGCCGGACGCGACGATGACCGCTTCTGCCCTCAGCTCGAATGCACCGACTTCGGCACGGCTCGTCGAAACGCCACGCTCCGCATTGCTCGCTTCCAGAACGGCCCCCTGAACGCCCTCCACCGTCCCGTCCGAAACGACCAGCCCGTCCACGCGGTGCCGGAAGCGGAACGACAGACGCCCGCTCCTCGCAGCCTCGCGCGCACGCCGAACGAACGGATCTATAACACCGGGACCCGTTCCCCATGTCACATGGAAGCGCGGGACGGAGTTTCCATGTGACGTGGCCGCCCAGCCACCGCGCTCCGCCCAGCCAACGACCGGAAAAAGGCGGTGTCCCATGGCGCGAAGCCATGCGCGTTTCTCCCCGGCCGCAAAGGCAATATAAGCCTCGGCCCAGCGTCGCGGCCAGGTGTCTTCCTCACGGTCGAAGCCTGCCGTTCCCATCCAGTCCTGAATGGCGAGATCGTAACTGTCACGGATGCCCATGCGTCGTTGCTCGGGGCTGTCGACCATGAACAATCCGCCGAACGACCAGAAGGCCTGACCGCCGAGGTTCTGTTCGGTTTCCTGATCGACCACGATAACGCGGCGACCGGCATCTGCGATTTCGGTCGCAGCGACCAGACCCGCCAGCCCCGCGCCGATGACAATTGCATCCGCATCCATGCTTCGCTCCTCCCCAGGTGCGAGAAATCGCTCCGGCGCTTTTCTTGCGCCTTGGAAGCTCCTAAAATAGTTGAATGAGTATTACTGTCAACAATGACAATAGTGGCAGGAGTCAGCCTCGCCGGAAGCGCCGAACGCCGGAGGTGGCCCGGCAGGCGGCGCTGGAGGCCGCAATGGAACTGCTTCGGTCAGCAGGTCCGACGTCCGTCACCTTGCAGGCCGTAGCCCGGGCGACCGGCATGACGCACGGTAATGTTACGCACCATTTCGGGACCAGCTCAGCCTTGCATACGGAACTGGTCGCTCGTATGGCCCAAGATCTCGCATCGAGAGCGGATGATGCCGTGACGAAGTTGCGACGCGGGGACATGGCAGCTGAAGACGTCGTCGATCTGGTATTTGCTGCATTCGTCGACACCGGCTGTGGGCGGCTGGTAGGGTGGCTGTCGGCGACCGGCGACAAGCAGGCGCTTTCGCCCATCTTCGAGGTATTGAACGCCAGCGTGCGGATGTTCAGGACGGGCGAACCATTGATCGCCGAGCCTGAGAAAATCGGCGCGGGGCCAATCGCACTTGAAATCCTTAGCCATGCCCTCACAGAAAGCCTTATTGGATCATCGCTCGAAAGCGCAACAGATATGTCTGCCGGAAGCCTCCGCAGGATCGCGGCAGAACGCATTCGAGCCCTTCGAGCTGTTGAAGAGACATCGGCGACCTCCGTCTGAAGCTCCTCTCGGCACAGAAACGCAATCAAGGAACCAGCGCGTCTGAAATGACGCGGCCCGCTGAGTTGGCGGAAAGACTTGGATGCCCTTCTCCGACCCGCTCAAGCCGCGCAAACAAGCGTAGCAGGGCAGTCGTATACTCTGCACTCAAGATCCACCCAAAACATGTCTTCCTTTTGGTGCGGACTCGCACTCATTGAAAGTAACGGCCCGATTGTTACCGCCTGCC